>CAWLAW010000051.1:0-10457 GCA_963854885.1 Gammaproteobacteria bacterium
CTCGCCAGCTCGGCGCCTCCCGGGCTATTCAGCTTGATCCAATAGCGCGATCAATTTCAGCATACATTTGTGCGTCTAGTTTCGCTTGATCGAATTTCGCGTAGCGCGCGGCGAATTCTTGCGCTGCGGCGCGGTAACGTGTTTGTGACGTGACTTCGTAGATGCCTGCAAGCATTTGCTTAGGGTCCGTGTGATTAACAATCAGACCTGCGCCGGCGGCCACGATGCGCTGCGAAGCGAGGAGTTGTTCGGGATGGAGGGGTCCCAGGACCAACGGCACGCCACCGAATAGTAATTGACACATAGTTGCGTGCGATCCGTTTAGCAACGCACAATCCGCCTCAATCGCAACTTTTTGTAGGTTTAAACGTTCTCGAGTGAATTGAATATTCTCGGCTGCCGCTTGGTCCGTTAGATCACGGGATAACTCATTGTGAACAACGAGTAGATTCATCGGTAGTTGCCGAACGGAAGCAAAAAACGGCTTTAAGCCCGGACTCGGATTGAGATATGCATAGACTTTGAGACCCGGCTGCGACGGCCAATGCGGAGCGGCGCCGGTTGCTCCAACCGGTAATCCGAAATACGTCGCGTCACTGCGTGGACCATAGTGATCCAATTCCGGTAATGTTAGGAGTAGGTTCGCAATGGTAGTCGAATATAAATCACTTGCCGTTTGAATTGCCGGTTTCTCGAACGCCCCGAGCACTGAATTCACATTAGCGCAAACCAGGCTATTGCTGCGCTCGATCGAGGCGCGTGCATCGGCAGTCAATTTTGCGCCGAAACTTGGCGGTGCTTGATGCACAGGCGGTAGTTTGAATCCATTTCCGATGGTGATGCACGGGGGTTCTGCGATGTAGGCGGCTAGTACCGCGGTCGGGCTATGGTCGGCAATAACGAATTCAGTTCTAGAAACGTCGAATAAGACCAACCATGCGCGGACGAGCGCGGCAAGCGCGTCCACAGATGAATACCCAACGTTATTCAAAATATGCGCGAATCCAATCGTCGGGAATATTCCGTCCCCCGCAGGTGACAATTGGATCGGTGCTTGGTATACGTTTCTTAGCGTGTTGCCGAACAGATTCTGCACCGGCCGCAGCCGGCGTGACGCAAGATCAATTTGATGCCCACCTCCGCTCAGGTGCTGTGCTACTGGCGCGAGGCGTCCCAAGTGGCCAAGGCCACCGCCTAACTCCCAACACAGTAGGATATTTGCCATGCGGGTTTAGTCAGACAATCTGCACGCATTTCATGCTCTACAATTTAACACGGCGAGGTGACGATGAGTGACCCAGTCGATCTTCGCTGGGTACGATTCGTTTACTTCTGACGGCATATAGTCTGAATGCGATGCGCGGGTTTGATCTGGCCCGGCACGAATGCCATTCTTAACCCAACAGCAATTCTATTTAGGAGACCAGAAATGCGGGTAGGTTATTTCCCTTGCACCCAAGACGCACCAAACGGCGAAAATGTTGCCGTTATGATCGACGAAATTATAGAACAGGCGAAATTGTGCGAGTCGGTCGGATTCGACGGTTTTTTCTTCACCGAACATCACCAACAAGATGACGCCTACCTCCCGGCCCCGGTATTAATGGCCGGTCTGGTTGGCATGCATACCACAACACTCAATGTTGGGACCTGTGTGCTGTTAATGCCCTTATATCACCCGATCCGACTCGCGGAAGACATCGCGGTGATTGACCAGGCGACGAAAGGGCGTTTTATCGCCGCCGCGGCAGGGATCGCCTATCAACCGGCAGACTTCGAGGCGTTCGGGGTTCCTCAGCGGCAACGCGTTCGGCGCACCGAGGAAGGCGTAGAGATCCTACGCAAAGCCTGGTCCGGAGAAAGATTTAGTTACGCTAGCAAGTATCACACGATCGAAGATGTGCGCGTGACCCCACAGCCTTATCAACCCGGTGGTCCGCCGATCTGGTTAGCCGGTTGGTCGCCGCCGGGCCTAGCTCGCGCTGGGAGAATGGCAGATGCTTGGATCGCCGATCCCATCCAATCGATCTCAGTGATCAAAGATTACGCCGATCAATATCGCGCCGAAGCGAAGAAAAATGGACGTGATCCGTCGATAATTCTGATGCGAGATTGCATTATTGGGTCGAGTCGAGAAGATACGATCGCTAAAAGTGAGCCGACGATGCACACCCATCGCTGGTATTACGAGTTTGGCGGATATATCGAAGATGAACACATCAAAGATTTAAAAGGTCCGCAAGATTTAACCTTCGACATTGCGGCAAAAGATCGATTAATTGCAGGAACTCCAGAACAGTGTCTTGAGCAACTAACCATGTGGTCGGAAATCGTACAACCCGACTATCTAATGTTACGCATGCGCCAACCCGGTGGTCCACCGCAAGCCGAAGCTCTCGAAGATATTCGATTATTCGGTGAAAAGGTTATCCCGAAACTTTAAGGAAGACGCCAGGTGTCGAACAACCCCGAAAACCTTGAAATGCCTTTTGGTCTTGGCGACACCTCGTATCGCGCAGCCGGCGGCGAGGAGGGGATCCGCCGCTTGGTGGACTCGTTCTACGACGCAATGGAGATCGATGAAATTGCGACCACCATTCGCGCCATGCATCCACGTGATTTAACCACTTCGCGCGACAAACTCGCTCGGTTTTTGTGTGGTTGGCTAAACGGGCCGAATCGTTACCTGGAAAAATATGGCTCAATAAGCATTCCAGGCGTACACGCTCACTTAGACATTGGAGCTGCCGAACGCGATGCGTGGCTACGGTGCATGGAAAATGCAATTGCTGTGCAGCCTTATTCGGCTGGCTTTAAAACTTATCTATTAAGTCAACTCGCGATCCCGGCAAACCGAGTAACCCGGGATTAGAAACGATTGAATAGTCACACGCTAGCTCGAACAACGAACCGATTGCTTGGCTGGTCGATTGGCGCGTTGCTCGTTTTCGGTCACCCCAGTGGCATGGCTTATTCCGCATACGGTTTAGGGCATTTAGAATGTCAAACCTATCTCGATAAACGCGGCGAAGATCAAGAAAAACAAGACCTCGCGAATACATCGTACATACATGCCTATTTGTCCGGTTACTTAACCGCTGGCAATATGATGCACGGCTTAGTCGGCGATTCGGCAAAGGATGTATCGATTAATATTCATACAATGGTTCAATGGCTAGACGCCTGGTGCTTGAAAAACCGTCAGACCTCAGTGGCCGTTTCATTGGAATCGTTTTGGGTTGAGGCAGCTAAAGCCAAGGAAGAAATCAAGCGAACATCGCCAACGACAAGCAGTCGCTGAATGACGCACCTCATACGCAGCGGCCATCGCCGTAGGTTAAGATCACCGAACAATCAAAACTGAAGGAACCATTGCAACATGAATGGCGCTGAAGCTTTACTAAAAACACTCGTCGATGCAGGAATCGAAATATGTTTTGCCAACCCCGGTACCTCGGAGATGCATCTCGTCTCCGCGATTGGTCGTTCCGATGACGTTCGACCCATACTGTGTTTATTCGAAGGCGTCGTTACTGGCGCGGCGGACGGTTACGCGAGAATGACAGACAAGCCGGCAATTACTCTGCTGCATTTGGGCCCGGGTCTTGCTAACGGTATGGCGAATCTGCACAACGCGCGTAAAGCCCATGTCCCGCTTGTGAACATTGTTGGTGATCACGCGCCCTATCATTTGCCTCATGATGCCCCATTAACTTCAGACGTCACCGCGCATGCCACTATCAACTCTGTATGGGTTGAAACATCGACGTCCGCGCAAAATCTCGCGGAACTAGGCGCGGTGGCCGTGCAGAAAGCGCGCCAAGGCACGGGGAAAGTATCAACGCTAATTGCTGCTGCAAATCACGCGTGGGAGCCTGCCGAAAATTCCCACAGCGCCCTACCTGTCGAACCGCCGAGTACAGTTCCCGATGCAACGATCGAAACTGTGGCGAAATTATTAACCAATGGTAAGCCGACGGCGATCGTCCTCGGTGGGCATGGGTTGCGCGAAGGTGCGTTGGCTGTAGCCGGACGTATCGCAGCAAAGACCGGATGCCCGTTGTTCGGCGAGACGTTTCCGACTCGACATCAACGCGGACAAGGCCGCGTAAGCATCACCCGCGTACCATACTTTGCGGAGCACGCAATTAGTGTATTAGCGCCTTACGAACAATTTATTCTTGTCGGCGCAGCAACCCCGGTCGCATTTTTCGCCTACCCTGACACGCCAAGCGTCCTCGTCCCGGACGACGCGAATGTCGTAGCGCTGGCGACAATCGATCAGGCGGTGGTCCCAGCACTCGAGTCACTGGCCGAATCGCTAGGCGCGGATCCAGGCCGCGAAATCTTGCAGGAACAAAGCGTCCCCCCCGCCCCTAGTGGCGCGTTAACCGCGGAAGCCATAGGCGACACGATAGCGTGCCTATTACCTGACAACGCGATCATCTCGGACGAGGGGATAACGTGCGCGGCTGAGGTTTTTGCACGCACCGCGGGGGCGGCTCAACACGATTGGTTGGCCATTACCGGCGGCGCCATCGGGCAAGGTTTGCCGGTGAGTTTTGGCGCGGCAATTGCGTGCCCGCAGCGCAAAGTCGTCGCGCTGCAAGCTGACGGAAGCGCGATGTATACCGTGCAATCGTTGTGGAGCATGTCGCGAGAGAATGCAGACGTCGTGATTGTGCTGCTAAATAACGATAGTTACGCGATTTTAAATATCGAGCTTGCGCGACTAAAGACTGGTCGGCCGAATGACAAAACATTGTCGATGCTCGATATTGGCCATCCCTCGATCGATTGGCAAAGCGTCGCGGCGAGTATGAATGTAAGCGCTAGTCGGGCGCAGTCAGCGGAAGAATTTCACGCTTTATTCGCCACCGCAATGGACACGCCAGGACCGCATTTGATCGAGGCCGTGATCAAACAGGACATGTCTGCGATATTTCAGATGGATGATTAATTGTAGGTGCTAGTGACTACCCCGACATTGCACGATTTAGCCAACGGTTATTGGCAGTCGCTGTCTAATCGGCAACCCTAAAATTTTGACGTATGGTGTCTGCCAACAAATTTTGGAAGTGAACGATCCTGGCGACCGTCTGCTCATCCATAGCGGTGCAAGCAGCATCGCGTTACTTCGCGCGGATCCAGGTACCGCTGGGCAAAAACAATTGTCCTGCCCAGCGTGCAACGCCCCGCAACTCCTCCAATCCACCGACGGCAATCAGTGCTTAATGAAGATTACATTCCTTGTTGTTGCGGGGTGGGATCTAGCGTTTGGGGTTTAGGCGGGAGTGACGTTCTCGGCTTGCGGGCCTTTCTGTCCTTCGGTAACTTCCATCGTTACCGTCTGTCCTTCCTGTAGGCTTTTACGGCCTTCGCCATTGATTGCACTGTGATGCACGAAGACGTCTTTGCCGTTTTCTTGCTCGATGAATCCATAACCTTTGTCATCGCTGAACCATTTAACGGTTCCGGTTACTCGCTCTGCCATATCTAAAACTCACTTATTTCAAATTGCCAAATTCTGTTGGCGTTGTTGGGCACTGACTTTCTTATTCAGCTCACCGCGCATAATACCGATCTTTTTCAGTTGATACTATTAGCTTGAAGAGTGCGCGCTATTGGCGCGGTGCACAATAAAAAAAACGTGTAGCGGTCAATCGTCTGGATCGCGAATCAAGGCGGATGGCGAATCGTCAATCGCGGTCAGAGACCCGTCCTCTTAAAGACTTAACTCGAGACCGTCGAGTTTTGTTGTCGATCCGACGCATACGAGCGCTGCGACTGGGTTTCGTGGCTTTTCTTTGTTTCGTTACGTGCGCGGCCCGGCGCACCAGTTCGGCCAGTCGATCGAGTGCAATTTCGCGATTTTGTTGTTGACTACGAGACTGCTGTGCCTTGATGACTATCACTCCGTCGTTCGTTAGACGGTGGTCGGATAAAGCCAACAATTTCTCTTTTAAGTTCTCCGGCAGCGAGGAATTCCGCACATCGAACCGCAGGTGCACGGCGCTTGCGACTTTGTTGACGTTTTGTCCGCCTGGTCCTTGCGCCCGAACGGCGCTAAATTCAATTTCCGTTTCTGGGATAGAAATCCGCTCGTTAACAATTAACACGAGCACAATCCTCGCTGGGAAAAATAGCGATCACGTCTCGTTAGAATTGGCACAATCGAAGCACAATAAACTCGTTGGATCGAATTCTAGCCGCTTGTCTTCGATCATTTCCTCACAACGCACGCACTCACCAAAGCTATCCCCGCTCAAGCGTTCTAAGGCGGTGTTGATCCGAGTAATTTGAATCGCCCGACGACGCCTGACTTCGATGGCCATCGCTTGAGATTGCATTGCGTCCATGCGCGATAATCGGCCCATCCTACTTTGATCGAGTTCAACCGTTTGCGAGGCATCTTGGCTGGCGCTGTCTAGCGCCAGTAATTCCTCGCGCTCGTGGCGTAATCTCGATTCAATCGCGTCGCGATCGAGTGGCTTCGTCATAATCGCGCACCGTTGACTTGTCAGAGGTCGTAATCTAGACGATTTCCATTGAATAATGGTGCATCGACAAAAATTTAATGGGTAATTCGATGAGTCGATCCGGCCCGTGCGGGATATTACCTTGGAAACTGAGTGCGTCACCGTGTTCCAATAGGTAGGAGTTCTTCCCCACGCGATATTCTATTTTGCCTTCTAACATATAGAGAAATTCGACCCCTTCATGTTGAAAGCGGGGAAATGTTTCCGATTCGTCATCGAGGGTGATCAAAAACGGTTCGAACAGTTTCTTCGGACCTTGATCGTAGGCAAGCAATTCATACGAATGGCCGCGTTTTGTTCCGCGTCTAGCGACATCCATGCCTTGACCTCGGGGTACGAAGTTTGCCCCGCCGTCGGGGGTATCAAAATCCTTAAACAGATTCGACATGGAAACGCCTAGTGCTTGGCAAATTCTCTGTAGTGCGTCGAGGCTTGGTGTGGCCTGGTCGTTTTCAATCCGGCTCAACATGCCCCGGGAGATATCAGATAACTCGGAAACATCTTGAATCGTCAAATGTTGATTCAGGCGATGGCGTTTCAACGCGGTCCCAACGTAAGCGCTTAGATCTTGCGCGTCCGCCTGCTCATCACCAATGATCGCTAAGGCAGGCGGTTCACTAGGTTGTTTCGACATGAATGTTGATCCTAAGCGGCGCGGTAAGTGGATTGACTGCTTAATACCGCTAACATTCCGGTCCACTCCAGGGCCGGGGCATAAGAGGGATTCGTGCAATTAAATACGCAGAAACCTCGGCCGGGATAACTCGGATATCCCGCGCTTTGAGCAATGCATTTTTGCGTTGTTCGGCGCTAAACAAAACGATCCTTTCAAGCGACCCGGTCACGATAATCATTAAATCCAAGGATAGCCCCATCGCGCTCGCGAGTTACCTGACTCAGCACGCCGAACAGAAATTGTGCATCTGCTGGGGAACAAACGATTCGATAGTGCAACGGGTTACCAATGCGACGTATCGCGGCTTCGCAATGGGCCAATCGCGTCGCGATCCAAGTCCCGTCGTCCACCATAGAAAGATCCATCGGACACAATTCTGCCATTAACGCGCCAATGTGCGGACCACCGCAGGCCATCTCGGCTGCTTCATACGGCAACACCAGTACCTCATCATGGCGACCCTCCTCGAGTTCGAATAAACCCTCCGATAGCGTGCAATCGAGGCTATCGATCAAAAGATATTGTTGCCTATGAAGTCGTACGGCGATGGCGCCGTTGTGAATCTCCGCACAGGTGAGCAACTTTTCGGGAACCGTCACGCCATGCCCATCGAGCCATTCGGGGACTGAGCGACCCACAAAGAGCCGTCTTCTAAGCGCGCTCAAATCAGCTAAATAATTGCCACTATCGGGTGAATTTTTCGCCCGTAAAGCGATTGCCATGTCACTGATTTCGCCAAATTCGTACGCAGTCTTGTCGAACGCCGAGAGTAGTGGACTCCGTTTGCTCATGTTTGCGCGCTCGCAGCTAAATCGGATGGGTCCGCGCGCTGGCGCGAATTATCGGGATCGTAGAATGACGGATCTGAAACCTCAATTGGAATTAGGTCGCCGTTTGTCACCCGAACTTCCAGCTTCGTACCGACCTCGGTTAGGCCGATATCGAGAACCGCGAGTCCAATCACTGCCTGGCAATGCGGGCTGTACGCGACGCTTGTAATGCGTCCCGCGATAGCGCCATTGTTTATCACTAGGTGACATTCTTCGAGTTGGCGGGTGAGGTCACTGGTCGTCTTAAACCCGACCAGACGACGAGCGAGCCGCGGCTTTAGCAAGGTCAGGCTATGTTTACCGACGAACCGTTGTTTCGCCAGGCGCACGCCCCAGCCGAGATTAACTTCAAAAGGATTCGTCGTGCCATCCGTATCTTGACCGAAAATCAAATGGCCTTTCTCGAGACGCAGAAGGCGCTGCGCTTCGACCCCAAATGGACCAATTCCAACCTCGCGCCCAACCTCGAGCAACGCCTCCCATAACGCTGCGCCATGGGTCGCGGGAAAATGGATTTCGAATCCCAGTTCGCCAACAAATCCGACACGCATTAAGCGTGCCTTAACCCCAGACACACGTGCTTCTCGGACCGCGAGATAGGGAAAGCTTTCTTCGCTGAGATCAAGCTCGGTGAGCTTGGCCAATACCTCTCTCGAACGCGGGCCGGCAAGATTTAGCGCCGCAACTTGATGCGTGCGATCGATAATCGCGACATCAAATCCCAATTGGTCGGCAATTTGTTGCAACGAGCGCACGACAGCTTGGGCGTGCGAGCTCGTCGCAGTAATGTAAAAGTGATCATCCGATATGCGGGCCGCGACCCCATCGTCAACAAGCGTGCCGCTACTGTCGACCATAAAAATGTAGCGCGTCATCCCTTGCTTTAACTTGTCGAACGCGCAGGTATAAGCGTATTCGAGAAGCGCAATGGTATCCGGACCAAATAATTCGATCTTGCCCAAAGTTGATACATCGATCAGGCCGGCGGCGTTGCGAACGAGTTGGTACTCGCGCTCGATCGCCGACACCGGGGAGCCCGGCGTATAACTCATTGGCCTCAACCACATCCCTGCTTCTTGAACGTCGGCCTGTTCGGCAACATGGTAGCCATGCATTGGGGTCCACCACTGTCGGCGTAAGCGGCGACCGGCAAGCGCTCCCATCGGTACGGGATGGGTGAACGGACGTGGCGTTGTAACGCCGATTGCTTGGACCGCTGAACCTTGTAAATCGGCCAATACCCGCACGCCGTTCATGTTCGATACCTTGCCCTGACTCGGTCCCATACCGATAGTGGAATAGCGCTTCATCAACTCCACGGAATCGAAGCCCTCACGATAGGCAATATTGAGATCCGATACTTGCAAATCTTCGTCGAAATCGACGAAATTCTTCCCGCGGGGATGGTTCGCTATGGGATAGGGATGAGAATGGGCACGCGTTTCGCGACTCGCGGTGGGTGAGGTTTCATGAGCGATTCCAAGAAAGTCGAGTGCTGCAACGGCTGCAGCACGTCCGTCGATGACTTGGTCCTCGTAGGCAAACACACCGTTTAAACGACCCGCGCAAAAACAACTCACCGGCAACTCCGTCGGCACGACCTGGCCGAGCGCTTCATCGTATTCCAGGCGCGCACCGGCTTGATAGAGCAAGCCGCCGGCGGGAGCCCAACCAACGCTCATCATCAATCCATCGCAATCAATCGATTGCGTGGTTGTGCCGTCTTTTGATTTGACGATTATCCGCTGTAGACGTCCGCCTTTCGCTATCGCCTCATCAATATTGGCGTTCGGTATCACCTGGATACCTCGCGCAAGCGCTTCGCTCGCCCGCGCACCGCGCAGGTCCGGACCGTCGAGATCCACAATCGCAGAAATCCGAACGCCTGCAGCCTGTAAGTCGAGTGCTGCGGAATACGCTTCATCGTTGCCGGCCAACACAACGGCATTGCTGCACGGCGCGATAGCGAATCGATGCACAAGCCGCTGCGCGCCGGTAGCCAACATGATCCCAGGAAGATCGTTATTCCGGAATACTGCCGGTTGCTCGTACAAACCGGTGGCGAATATCACGCTTTTCGCATGGACATGAACAATACCATCCGGGCCGACAAGCGGAACGCTGTTGTCGGCATAAAATCCGGCGGCGAAATGCCCGCTCAACAATTCGATTTGATCCGCGGCGCCCAGCGTGCTCAAAATTTCTGACTTTTCAGCTTGCGCAACCGTGTCGCCGGCGTGTAAATAATCGAAAGTTCCGCCAAGTTTTCTGTTCTCATCTGCGATGATGACGTCGACGGATTTGCCGGTAAATTCACGCGCCGCTGCCAGGCCTGCAACCCCACCGCCGATAATGAGGACATCGCAGAATCGATTGCGCCGAAGCTTGCGCAAAGGTTGCGCATCGGTGGTC
>CAWLAW010000052.1:0-10403 GCA_963854885.1 Gammaproteobacteria bacterium
CGACCAGCACGGATTGACTCGAGGTAAGCTGCTTCCGGTCGCGCAATTTCGCGATGCGTTGGTTAACAGCTTGGCGACCACACACGCATTATTTGCCATGGATTCGGCGAACTTTATATATCTTCCGGTCTTTCAAGACGATGGTGGCTTTGGCATCGATGAAATGGGTGGTGCGGGGGATATGTTAATGGTGCCCGATCCCGCTACCTTTCGGGTTTTGCCATGGGATCCGGATACCGGTTGGGTGCTATGCGATCTCTATTTAAAATCCGGTGCGCCAATGCCGTTTTCGCCGCGTGCTCTATTGCGACGTCAACTCGATAAGCTGGCGTCGGCAGGATATGAGTTGATCATTGGATTAGAGATCGAATTTCACGTTTTTAAAATCGACGATCCGATGCTGACCATGGCATCGTCGACGCAACCCCCAGAGCCACCAAAAGTATCGCCGCTCGCGCACGGATATTATTATCAGGGTGAGCAGGTACTCGATGAGCTAGCGGAGGTAATGAAGATGTTCCATCGTCACCTAAAGGCGCTTCAATTACCGGTCCGTACGCTGGAAGACGAATGGGGGCCGGGACAATGCGAAATTACGCTCGATCCGATGAGCGCGATGGACGCCGCCGATGCGATGGTGCTACTGCGCTCGGCGCTAAAACAGATTGCGCGCAGAGAAGGTTATCTCGTGACATTCATGTGCAAGCCGGGGTTGCCTAATGTGTATTCTTCCGGTTGGCATTTACACCAATCTTTACGCTCTCACAAAAGCGGCGACAATGCGTTCGTCACACGACAACGTGGCGCGGTTATCTCAAGCGTCGGCAAACAATACATCGCCGGTCTTATCGAGCATGCCGCGGCGGCTTGTGCATTCTCCAATCCGACAATTAATGGCTACAAACGTTTGAATTCGAATCCGCTCGCGCCGAACCGAGCGGTATGGTCGGTGGACAACAAGGCTGCGTGTCTGCGCCTCGTTGGCGGCGGCAGCGATCCGATCACGCATATCGAAAACCGCTCGGGTGAGCCAGCCGCAAATCCCTATCTTTTCATCGGATCACAAATCGCAGCGGGTCTCGATGGGCTGTCCAATAAACGCGATCCGGGACCACCGCTCAGCGATCCCTACGCGCAAACAGACCAACCGGCCCTACCGCGTAGTTTAATGGAGGCAGTTGTCGCGTTATCCGAGTCGGATGTCATGCGTGACGCATTTGGCAACACGTTTGTTGATTATTACCTGGCGGCGAAGCAACAGGAAATCCATCGTTTTCTCTCGACGGTGACCGAGTGGGAGCATCGCGAGTACTTCGAACGTTTCTGATCGGGTCAGGTAGGAGTTGATCTCGACTAGTACACGAATCGATGCACTGTGCCGGAGAAGACTTTTTGATGAAATGAAAAAAACCGGGACGTTTGAAAAGCGATAATCGTGATCTACAACGACCATGGTTCTAGGATCGGAAGCCGGAGCCAGCGGCGTCAGCCTGCTAATGCGGCAACAAGCGCCGCCGTTTGTCCCACCTTTCCTGGCGGACGATGTAATGGTCCAGTCGACGGTCGTGAATGCGGATCAAAGAGCGCCTATTTAAAGCTATTTTCGCACAGGCTCGATGATGTGAGCTCTACGTCTCGCAAAGAGAGTTCTACGATCTGAAATGTAGCTGCTCGTTGTGCCTGATCCGTTGATAGAACCAAGTAAAGTAATGTTACTTGAGCTGGAGAATATCGGGCGACGGTGACCGACGGATTAGAATATCGCTATGTTCAATCTGCCGGGACGACGGACTGGACAATTTATAACCCCTCGATAGCTTGTTTAGCTTTAACCCTAGACCGCCAGGTTCGCCCTCGTAATCAGCGGGTCGCGACAGGAGATGCAGCAATGGCGAAGCCTTTATTGTTTTCCGCGTTCGTCATGAACACGGTGTCGCACATGTTGCACGGCGTATGGCGGCAGCCCGGGGCGGGTCAAGTGGATTTTAACTCGCTTGAATTCTGGGTCGAACTGGCGCGCGAACTTGAAGCCGGTTTATTCGACGTATTGTTTTTTGCCGACGTACATGGAACGTACGGAAACATCGGTACTTCGTTCGCTAAGCACCTCGAGGTGGGCCTGCAGATCCCGAGTAACGATCCGGCGTCGATCATCTCGGCGCTTGCCTACAACACGGAGCACTTGGGCTTTGCTTTCACGAGTAGTGTGGTACAGGAGCACCCGTTCTCGTTTGCACGCAAGATGTCGACGCTCGATCATGCGTCGAAAGGTCGGATAGCCTGGAATATCGTCACGAATGGTCTGCCGAATGGTGCGCGTAATTTTGGCTTTGATGATCTTATCTCTCACGAGCAACGTTATCGTTGGGCGGACGAGTACGTTGAGGTCGTTTACAAGCTGTGGGAAGGCTCGTGGGATGAAGATGCGTTGCTGCAGGATCGGGTGAGCGGAAGACACGCGGACCCGGATAAAATTCATCGCATTAACCATGCCGGTGAACGCTATAAGGTTGAAGGTCCGCATCTAGTCGCGCCTTCACCACAACGTACGCCGCTGTTGTTTCAAGCGGGCTCGTCAGAATCTGGTATGCGCTTTGCGGCGCACAACGCCGAAGCGCAGTTTCTCCTTGCCCCGAATCCGGCAATCGCCGCCACTACAATCAAACGGACGCGCGACTTGTTGTCGCAGACCGGACGCGACGAAGACGAACTGCGTTTTTTCCAGGGCCTGTCGTTCGTGGTCGGTAGCACCGAGGAAGAAGTTGCACGTCTCGACCGCGAGCTTGACGAAGCGATCGACGACGAAGCAATGATCATTCACCTAGGTGGTGCGATGGGCGTCGATCTGAGCGAGCATTCACTCGACTATCCGCTAGAGAAAATCGAAACAGAGGGTATCCACAGCGTGCTTTCGTGGGTTAAGGCTGCGATTCCAGATCGCGCGCCTGTTGTTCGCGATATTGGTTTCCTCGCAAGTCGTTCGAGTCGGGTGAGCGGGACGCCAGAGCAAATCGTTGCCGCGCTACGTGAATGGCAGGACGTCGGGATCGATGGTATCAATGTGATGAACGCGACCATCCCCGGTAGCTACACAACGTTCATCGAGCACGTGATGCCATTGTTGCGCACTAAAGGCCTCGCGCGCGAAGCCTACGCGGAAGGTACGTTGCGCCGAAAAATATTTGGTGCGGACCGGTTACCGGGTTCGCATCCGGGCGCAGGCTACCGCGGGGCGTTCCGTTCGGACTGAGCGATCGGAGTCAATCACTTTAAATTCGACTGGACTACCCACTGAACAAATTTTAATCCCTCCGACATCTTTACGACCAGTGGACAATTCCCAATTCCTGCGCGACGTTTGTCGCTCTTTTGCTTGAATATCCAGTCGATTCGATCGAGACTCGCATTTGTTTATTTTAATGCGTTCGGAGATCTTCAATGGGTATGAAATGGACCGCCAGCGGTCTGATCAACGCCGTCGACATTTTCTCGGATACCGCTGAATACAGCAACGGACATCTCACGCAACTCAACTGGTTTGGCGAGGCGGCGTGAGCCGAGCGACGGGCGGCCCACAACTTTTCGTCACCGCGACTACGTTCGGTGCGCTACTGCTCATAGCAGCGGCCGGCTGGGCGTTTCTCGTTTCAAGCGAGTCCGCTATGCAGCTCATGCACGGCGACGGATTTGTGATGGACCTCATGTGGCTCATGATGAAGCCGTCCGAACTTGGTCCGTACTTTCTCGCGGCGGCGGTGATGTGGGTCGCGATGATGATCGCGATGATGATTCCCGCGGTCTTGCCCATGACGCTTGTTTATCGCCAAATCGAACGCGATGGTTTTCGCGCCGGAACACTTGAAACCTTATCCTTTGCTTCCGGCTATTTGCTCGCGTGGTGCGCGTTCGCTGTTGTGGTGGCAGGTCTGCAATGGTGGTTGCACGCCAATGGACTGCTGCACGGCATGATGCTCGCGGCTGGCGCGACCTTGGCCGGTGGCATTTTGATCGCCGCCGGTCTCTACCAGTTCACACCGCTCAAAGAAGCCTGTCTCGCCCGTTGCCGCAGTCCGCTGGGTTTCTTTCTCGAACACTGGCAGCCCGGCGCCGGGGGCGCTTTACGGATGGGTGCACGCCATGGATGGTTTTGCATCGGGTGTTGCTGGATGTTGATGCTGCTAATGTTTACCGGTGGCGCAATGAGCGTCGCGACCATGGCTCTGTTAACGGCGTTCATTGTCGGCGAGCGTTTGTTACCGGCAGGACCATGGGTGACGCGCATGCCGGGATTAGTGCTTTGTGGAGTGGGCGTCTTCCTGTTGAGTTCCTAAGTTTGCCGATCTCGCATGAAAAATCACTTGGCAAACGTAATCTTCGTAACTTGGAAGCGTGCCGCTCGTTTGCACTAGATTTCTTGTTTATATGAGCGGCTGCGCTAAGGCGACCAAACAATCCGAATCCCACAATCGCGTGACTGACATTGTTTACAAATGAGTTTTGCGGAGAGGGTAGCGATCTTGAGGTCACCGTGCGTTCGCAGAAGTAGGCCGCAACGTAACTTAGTCATCCTGCGGCACTCGTTACACACGGCGTAGATCGAATGGTTTTTGTGGAGGTTGGAAAGATGGCTTAAACTGCTGTTCATCCATACAGTATATTGCCAAGACCCCACGGCCGTCGATTCGGCATTGGCAATGCGAGGATCACACCTTATTTAAACCAATTTGGTCCCGGTCGAGGTTCTGGTCTAGCTGCCCCGTGTCGAGAAATGTCCCCCAATCCAGGTTAGCTCGCAGACAACGCCAACCGCGTACCCGGCTTAAATAGCGCCCAACTAAACCACAACAGTCGGTTGTAATGCACAATCGATTCCAAGTTCTTGTCTTTCAGCGGACCCTCGCGAGCGGCCCCAGTGATACCCCAGACCGAGCCGGTTTCTTCGTCTATGACAACGACTTTATCGTCATCGCTTTGATGAGATTGACGAAAGAGATGTCGGTACGTGGAAATTTAGCTGGCTTGCTCCTTTTTCCCATCTGCGTGTAACGCAAAACGTCCCGACTCGCGGTCGTGGACCGGTCCGGATTCAGCCCATGGCCAGCCGCCAAAACCAGTGCGGTGGTAGTCGCTGAACGCTTGTTCTAGTTCGGCGCGCGTATTCATTACGAAAGGTCCGTGATGCGCGACGGGTTCATTTATTGCGCGACCTTCAAGTAGCAACAATCGTGCGGGTTTCCCGATAGCGGTCATGCGAATATCCGAATCCGCTTTCAACTCCACCATATGCTCCACCGGTATTCCTGTTTGTTCAATTTCTAACTCCCTACCTGCATAAAAGTACGCGGTTCGATTCACCTCGCGCGCGGTCGCCGGCAATGTCCAGCTGGCGCCCGGCTCAAGATCGATAGTCCAAATATTCACATTTGCGGAAGGATTTGCCGCCCAAGAGTTAGGTGGTGTATGCGGGCCTCGGTCGTCACCGTAGTTGCCAGTAATTACTCGAACCGAAGTCTTCAACCCATTGTCGTCAGCTTCGATGATCGATCGAATCGAATCCCGCCACAGCATCGTAAAGTGCGGTTCAACCATTTTCTTCGCTGCCGGTAAATTGAGCCACACCTGGAAGAGTTCGAGTGGGTTGTTTTGTGTTTCGTCGATTAGGGGGAACATTTCGGCGTGGACAATCCCTTTACCTGCAGTTAGCCACTGCACATCCCCCGGACCGAAACGCGCTGTTGCACCCAAAGAGTCTGCGTGATCCACATAGCCTTGGTTGACTATGGTTACCGTTTCGAAGCCGCGGTGCGGATGTTGTGGAAATCCGGGGACGGTATCGCCGTGATACATGCGCCAGCCATTGCGCGGATCAAAGTCCTGGCCGATTTGTCGTCCGTCAAGTGAGGCGGCCGGCCCGAGGTTCGCGTTCCCAGCCGGATAAGGATCGTTGTGGTAGGCGCAAAACAGAAACGGATCGCGGGTTTGCCAGGGGAACGTTAGGGCTGTCACTGACTCGATTAAGTTTTCGTTGGCGTTATTGGTCATAGGCTAATGTTGCACACGGGGCGCGATATTCAAAAAATGCATTGGCAATTCACTGAATAGGTTGCGTGTAAAGCGCGTCATGAGTATCTGTATAAATGCGCGTCCCACCACGTCTAAGCAGTTCAAAACCGATTAACGAATTAAGTCCTCGTACAGGAACACACATCGATGCTATCTAGCAAGCGGTGTGGGATAGCCCGCAGGGCGATTCAAATTAACGATGCCGCAGGTTAAGTGGCCGATTGGGCCAAAGTCGCGCCGTCATCATCCGGGAAAAGAGCCGATAATTACGCTCGTGTCGTAGCGCCGTCGATCTCTAGGCCGTTGAGCGTAGGGGTCCTAGTTCGATTTCCGTTATTTCCGAGTCTTCTAACGGTACGCTATTGGCTTTATCGGTCGTCGCTAAAGTATCCAAATCGTAGACCAAATCGCCATACACGCCGGTTGCTGCTCGATCATGAACAATATCGGCTATCAGGGGAGCATGGATTTTACTTCTACCGCCAGTGAAGCCGCGCACGAGTGCAAGTTCGCACAACGCATTTATGACCCGCGGTACGCCACGAGAGTTCCAGAAAATCAACCGCAGGGCGTTCTTGTGGAACAATTTCGGATCACCCCCAGCAATAAACAACCGATGGCGAACGTAGTTTACGGTTTCTTTCTCGTCCAGTGGACCGAGCTTCTCCATCACGTTGATGCGTTGGGCCAATTGACGTAATTCTCGGCGCTTTAGGAGATGCTGTAATTCCGATTGCCCAACGAGGAGTAATTGCAGCAAGGTGTGGTCATCGGCGTTGATATTAGTGAGTAACCGTACTTCTTCTAACGTCTCGGCGTCGAGATTCTGAGCTTCGTCAAGAATCAGTAAAGAACGCCGGCCGGCCGCATACTCGTGAACGAGAAAATCAGTGAAATCTTGATACAGCTCGACCTTGTCCTTACCTTTGAAATGGACGCCGAAGGCTAGAGCGACCGATTGCATGAGATTTCCGAATTCGCGGTGCGTATTGGAAATGAGCCCTACGGTCACAGTTTTACGACCGTTCGCCTGAAGGTCACCTACCAAGTTAATTGATCGCTCGAAAGCTAGGAGCATTGGGTAATTGATTTACCAATCGATCGCTGACGCAGAGGCGGTCTGTAAGGATAATTGAGGTAATCAACAACCGGTTTCAGAATGTCGGTCCTTATGTTGTTGAGCGGCGGTTGGTAAACGGAAAAGAGATCACGATTTAGACGGTGCGACAAAAGCGCGCAACGCGCATGCCCAAGCCACTTAACAAAACCCAGATCCGGTGCCAACAGGTGCGGCTGCCCGGAATCAGAATTAGTAAATGTGTTGCACTGATGGAGACTCGGATTTTCGGCTTGAGGACTTCTTGTTCTCCTTAGGCCGTGGGTTAGGATTATCCGATTTTTTAGCAAAACACACTGCTGTGGTAGATATCGGATCGGCAAAAAATCTACGCGCAGCACTATCGACTATTTGCTAAAGTACGCTTGCTCACGCGCACCGCTTCACGGTAAAGCTATCTGCCCCACCAGAAGGAGATTTCATGGATCCGATCGAATACGTTAAGACCTTAAACGAGTATTACCAAAGCCTCGGTTATCCAAGCTACGACTGGACCGTCAACGAAGACGCGCCATTTACGCCTTTGAACAAAGCACTCAGAGAATGCCGCGTATCGATGCTGACATCCGGTGGCGTTTCGCATAACACCAGACCGCCGTTCAACCCGACTGCAAAAAACGATTTGCGTGTAGACGACGTTGATTATCAATCCGACGCAGAAGCTTTCGATATCAATGACGCCTACTACGACACGCGGGATGCTAACAAAGACTTGAATGTACTGTTCCCGCTTGCGCGCCTGCGCGAACTCGCAGCGGACGGCGTGATCGGTTCTGTTGCGGCACGGCTTTGGAGCGGATTTATGGGGCGCACATACAATCGCACGGCAGTAATCGAAGAGACCGCGCCGGCATTGGTCAAAGAACTCCAAAAAGACGAGGTCGATTTACTGATACTCGTGCCGGCCTGACCTCTCGACCACCAGACCGTGGGTCTGGTATCACGAGTTGTCGAACAAGCCGGTATTCCAACTGTCTATGTGAGCACGGGTCGCGATCTCACCGCTCAGGTGTTACCGCCGAGATCAATCTTTATCAATTTTCCGATGGGCAATCCGTTCGGTCGACCGCACGATGTCGCGATGCAACGCAAAATACTTGTGCATGCGTTAGATCATGCCGTTGCAGCGACCAAACCAGGGGAGATGCTCGATCTCACTTATGACTGGGGAGAGCGAGTTATGACAATAATGGAAATTCAATCGGGCTATAGCGCAAGCTCACCCGATCCGGCGACCGGTAAACAACCGACCTGAGAGTATGGATACCGTTCGCGGGAGGTTTAGACAACTATCAGGTGTTCATGTTGCGTCGTTTTTAATTACGGCGAAATCCTGCTCTGCGCCACACAACTACAACGGATGAATTAGGTCACTAACTCCACCCGATCCCCAACTTGAACAATCCCAGGTTCCAGCACTTCAGCAAATGTTGCGAAACCCGGTGTTTCGAATCCAGGAAGCATGCCGTCGGGTAACGCGGTTTTGTCGCGGTACTTTGTCAAACCGCGCATCACGTCTTGGTCGCGAGCGCCCGTTGTTGGGTTAAATCCGGTGATGCCGCAGCGTGGCACGGGCGTTCGAACCTTGAGCAGCGCCGATCCGATGCGCATGTGCTGGCCGTCCCATTGATCTTCTTCATGTTCGACTTTGTTGTCTAAAATAAAGCCGGCGCGAAAACGGCTTGCATCGACTGGTGCGCCAACCTCGCGTTCCAGGCGCCGCAACGATCCCGTGCTGAGTATGGTGACGGGCAGAACGTCAACGGCTGCGCCGGTCGACACGCAACGCACGAGACGGATCGGGCGTCCGGCGTACTCCGACAATACTTCTCCCCACGGTCCATCGACTTCCGCAACAGGAATATCGCGTAGCCCGGCATGGTTGATATCGCAGCGTGTTCCGGAGCCGCTCGCTGATCCAACGACATACCGGCCATCTGGCAAGTCGAGACGCAACGTGTCGTCGTCCGGATTGAAGGTGAACTTGAGAGGAAAAAAACTGCCGTGTTTGTCGGATGAAATAAATCGATCGTGTGCTTCAAGCATGGCGAAGTCGCGATCGTAGCGAATGCCGGTTTTATCCACCTCGACCGAAGCGGGGTTCAGAAACTGCGTCGCTTTAACATGCACTTGTCCGATTTGTTTTACTGTGATCATGGTGAACTGTTACCCAACTGTTATCGCAAAAATGAGTATCTTCGTTTCCAATGAGACGTACAAGTAGAGCGACCTGTTCTCGCCAATAAACTCAATCCGCAATCTAACAAATCGAGAGTTGCTTGCCAGGACATGAGATAAAGTAGGGCGAGTTGTTGCGCTGCGAGATCGTTGGGGTTTTCGAATGCCGAATGATTTTACTTGTGCGTCCGTTCGTCAGTTCGCGGCACAAGGCGCGCGGCTAGGGAATAGGTAATTAGTATCCCAACGGAATCGCTAATCTTCTAGCACCATCGGCGGATGAGGGGTACCTGATGCATACCCATAAATATCCATACAGGCAAGATCTTTTGTATGCGTAAACATACCCATAATTATCCATATTTGGTCGGTCAATTTGCAACCGATCGCAGACAATTAGTGCAATACGCGATCAATAAAATCAATCATTAGGATTATCAGGTATCAACACTGGACACCCACAAAAAGGCAGGATCGACACAGGACACCCCCCCAAAAGGCACTGAGGGTTTTTGTGGGTGTCCTCGAAATCCTCTTTACCGAATCTATACGACTCCCAGCCGAGAGTCCCGCTAAAGTCAGGCATCAGTCCGACCGCTAAATAAGACTATCTGAACAGACGAACCCGTTAGCGCGGCGTTCGTTATTGCGAACAAGTGAATATTTAGCATGTCCGGCATAACCGACGACCAAACGAACGACGCTGAAATTTGGAAAGAGAAGTACCGCGATGCGGTGCGTGAGCTTGACGAAAAGGAGCACGCTTGGCAGGACAAGGAGGTTCATTTGCATAAATCCTTGTTGCGACTGTCGTTCTCTTATGCCGGCGCGGATTCAAAGCTTGATGCGCAACTAAAACGGTTGCAGTCAGATCTAAAGAAGAATCCTGATGCGCAAGCGCGCAATATTTTGATCGACGATATCGTCAACCGGATCACCGCGCTTGCCGACGATAAACCAGGCGAGGGCGAGAAAAATAACGTCGATTCCGCAGCGATAGTTGCGTTGATCGCTCGGCTCAAATTACCGCAATCCCACGCAGCTG
>CAWLAW010000053.1:0-10002 GCA_963854885.1 Gammaproteobacteria bacterium
TCACCCCTGAAATCTCTACACCTCAAGTTAAAAGATGAGGTTATGCCGGCTAGAAAGCTTGGGGAATGCACGGTAAGTGGGGGAGTGAGAGGGCTTAAGCAACAACTAAGATTCCTTATTTTAGGAGGAAGTAATGGCGAAAAAATTCAAAAAGACCAAACTGGCAACCGCAATAAGCATTGCCGCAGTCAGCTTAGGTCTCAGCGCAACGGCGGACGCCGTCGTAGTTGTCGGTGGTGACAACGGATGGGAAGTCAGCTTTGATGGCAACATCAATGCGTTCTACACGCTTACAGATTACGATGCTGGATTTACCACGCTAGGGTATGTGACCCCTGGTGCCGGTGGCTTCGGGCAGGGAAACACGGCCGCGACAACGGCCGTCCCCGAACTGGACAGCGCACGCGTTACGTCCGGCTACCTCCCGGCGTTCTTTAGTTTCAACGTGAAGAGCCCCACGGTTAACGGCTTAACGGCGACTGGTCGAATTAGTTTCGCGCCAGTGATTCAAAACGCCAACGCTAAGAACCAGTTCTACCCCAGTGCTTTAGGTGGTTCGAATGGCGGAGTCCAGGGCTTTCAAGGCTCCGGTATCGATACCCGCGAAGTTGTTGTGAATGTCGAAGGTGACTTCGGTACATTCAGCTTCGGCCGCACGCTGTCGATTTTTGGTCGCCAAGCGATGCTGAAAGACCAAACGTTGTTCGGTGTTGGTGCGCCTAATAAGCAGAATGGTTCGATTAGTGCCGGTCGAACGGGACGTGGTTACACGTATCCGAACTTCAACGCTAGATTCTCGTACAAGACTCCAAACATTAATGGCCTCCAGGCTGAGTTTGGGCTCTACGATCCGAGTGTCGAGCAAAACCCATTCAACACCGGCAACGGGACGCTTCTCAACGAAACCGATACCCCACGCTTTGAAGGTGAGCTGAGCTACACCACCACATTCAGCACTGGCAGTTTTCAGTTGTGGATGGACGGCATGTGGCAAGACATCGAATCCAACGCTCCAGGAGCAGCGGGTGATGTGACAGTTGCCGCAGTCGGTTTTGGCGCAGACGCGAAGATGAACGGCTTCAACGTTCTTGGCTATTACTACACGGGCCAGGGCTTGGGACGCTCATTGCAGTTTGTTGGTGGAACGCGTTGCGAAGCTAGCGGCAAAAACTGCCAAGAAGCTGACAACGATGGCTACTATGTACAAGGTAGCTACACGTTCAACGGTAAAACGAAAGTTGCGACCAGCTACGGTCAGTCTAGCGAGGACGGATTCGCGGCAATCGGTTCTGATGGCTTGAACACCTTCGCAATGGCCGCGACTCAAGACGTCGAGCTAAACATGTGGACAATCGGTGTCTATCACGACATGACCTCATGGATGAAGATGGTTGCGGAATACAGCAATCTTGAAAACGAGTATAAGTCGACGTCGACCTTCAGCTCGGGTAAAACCGAAGCAGACGTGTTTAGTTTAGGCGCTTTCCTCTTCTGGTAAGCCAAAACTAAAAGTTAGACGAGCGAAAAGGCGTGTCCTCAGGGATACGCCTTTTTTTTTGTTCAGGAATTCCGCTATTGAGGGTCGACTAAACTTCCGTTCATTCGCGAGTGAGAGTAGATTTTATCTCTAATAGGCCGGAGAGTTTCGTGGGAAAAAAAACTAAAAAACGTGCCGGTGGCGCGAACCCGAGTCGGAATTCGGCAGGCGATGCGGATTCCCTATTGCTCGACGCGCGAACCGCTTATCAAAACGGGAAGTTGAGCCATGCTGCGAAGCACTACCGCGAATATTTGAAGTTCGTTCCGGATAATGCCGCAGTCTGGCATGAACTCGGCGGTGCGTTATTTCAAACCGAACATCTTCCCGGCGCACTCAAAGCCCTAGAAAACGCGTGCCTTCTCGATCCTGAAGATCCCGACTTCGCTAGCGATCTTGGCGGCTTATACTTGTCGTTAGGTAAAACGAACGACGCGCAGCGCGCACTAGAGGCATCGCTTGCATTATCAGCGGATTCAGTTGGCGCGCACTACAATTTGAGCATTGTCTATAACACCCAAAGTCGTGCTGCCGATTCGATAGCAAGTTTAATTCGATGTATTTCTATAGAGCCGGAATTTGCGGACGCACATTATAATCTTGGTGTCGCGTTCCGAGATCAGGGCGACCTAGGAAAAGCCTTATCAGCATTTGAAAAAGTGCTCGGGTTACAACCTGAAAACACGCAAGCGATGTTAGATATTGCGCGTTGCCATCGAGATCTCGGTGCGGTTGAATCGGCACTACGGAACTACGAAAACTACCTAAGATCGAACAACGATGTTGATGTCATTGTTGAGTATGCAGAAATTCTGTACAACAACGGAGACATCGAGCAGGCACAAAATTTTCTCATCGAGCAATCGAAGCAAGCGCCGAATGCGGATCAAATTCAATTGAGCCTGGGAATAATTCGGCAAAACATGGGGGACGTTAATGGTGCGCAAATCGCTCTCCATCGGGCGTTGGAGCTAAACTCCAGCAACACTTCTGCGATACTGGGGCTTTCTACGCTGCGTCGCGTTAACGATGCGGACGATCCCTTGTTCGCGATTCTTAGAGAGGCTCTCAACCGTTCGGTCGTCGGTACGGATGATACGATTGCGTTGCATTTTTCAATTGCGAAAATCTATGATGATGTCGGCGCACATGATGACGCGTTTAGACACTACGTCGTAGCAAACAACGCCAAGCGTGAGAAAGTTTCGTTTAGCGCGGAAAATATCAGGGACCACCGCGCGATCAAGGATCATTTTAACGATCGCTCAGTGGCGGCGTTGCGCGATTTAGCAAATGTGTCCGATCTACCAATATTAGTCGTGGGCATGCCACGCTCTGGAACAACCCTGGCCGAACAAGTTATCAGTAGCCACAGCGCCGCGACCGGCGCAGGAGAACTACAGTATTTTCCGAGCCTGGTAGCAAAGCTACCGGCAATTCTAGAATCAGAGATGTCGTTTCCAGGGTGTCTAGTAGAATTAACGCAATCCCAAGCAGGCACAATAACGTCGAACTATATTGAGCTATTGCAGCGGCATTCCCCAGCAGCAAGTCGAGTAACAGATAAGTTACCTGGAAATTATATGAATGTGGGTTTGTTTTTAGGCCTTTTCCCGAACGGGAGAGTTATCAGCTGTCGACGCGATCCATTGGATGTTGTCCTCTCGATATATTTTCAATATTTTGCGCAAGGACACGATTACGCGTGGGATCTCGGACATATTGCAGATCGTTACATTGACTACCATCGCTTGATGGAGCATTGGCATGATCTTTTTCCTGACGCAATTTTTGAAGTGCACTACGATAAGATGATTAACGACTTTGATGTGCATGCGCGACAATTAGTTGATTTCTGCGGCCTACAGTGGGAGGACGACTGCGCGAAGTTTTATGAGAATAGACGCGACGTGAAAACCGCAAGCAATTGGCAAGTTAGACAACCGATTTATAACTCGTCGTTAGCGCGTTGGAAGAATTATGAAAAGCACATTAACCAGTTAGTCGAAAGATTGGCGGCATACAGAAATTGATACGTTTCGCTTACCCCCACGATTGGTTTCTAATCTCGACCATGGGTTCGCTTGCATCGGTATCTACCAACAACTGAGCTAAGTAAGGTTTCTCGTTTATCGTTAACCATGACAGCGACTGAATGTTCGACCCAATCTCTTCGGCGTTTGCAACGTGCGGATCCGTTCGATGAATTGAACTTCGTTTAGATTACGTAGTCTTGCAAATAAGGCTGGCCGCATCTGTGTAGGTTAGGTGATGGTACGTCAGCCCAACAAGGTATTCGGCTTAGTCCGCGGGAATTGTCGCTCAGATTAGAAGCCGGCGATATTGCGGTTTGTGCGCCGCAAGATTGATAAAATTGCGTTCAGTTAGGCAACGGTTTAAATGACGGGTTTGAAATTTGTGCCTCACAAGTGCGCGGAAATTACCCTACGGACAGCGCCGGTCGTGTTTGAGCAAGGGTTAGCCGCGACCTAATTTCGCTAGGGTAGGGGATCTCGTGCAATTTGCTTATAATCTGCTTTTCGTTTCTCTGATTTGCTAATTTATGTCTGCTAATCTAACTCGAACAAATTGTAAAACACACTTGGTTGGCGTACTAGTAACGCTCGTATTGTCATTTCTGCTGACATCGCCCGTGTTTGCGCTTGATCTTATTCCGTCTATTTTTAAGAGCACGAAAATAAATCGAAATATTTGGAAACAACAAGAACAGCATGTGGCATTGGCTCCGCAAACCAACGGTAAGGGTGTGAAGGAACCGCTTAACGAGCACCCGGCGATATTGAATGTGGCAGATGTGAGAGATGCGTTGCGGTCTCTAGACCTCTGGGTAGAAGGGGGGTTTTTTCGCAACGAGGAAGCGATACCCGTTCTTAGCTCGGGCCAAATTGCGACACTGTCCCGTTATCTCGTTGAAGGCCTATCCCAAGCTGCGATTAATGAGGACGTTGTATTTGTCGTTCGGGGTTACGCGAAAGTCGCATTGGATATCGCAAAAGAAAGATTTTGGACCGCGGGACGGGTGTTTTATAAAGATCAAAAACTGAACATCATCGTTGGGACGTTTCAGTTGAGAAAGGATCGCGGGGTCCGCCAAGCGGAAGGTGCGCACGGTGTGTTGGATAATTATTCGGATTTGCATTTTGATCACGGCAGCCGGCGAAAGCGAACGAATATGCCAGGGCGGATTGTCACAACTCCCGGGGTTACATTCAACGGTAGCCGCAATGAGGCGCGCCCCGATTGGGTGCAAATAGACGTGGCGTTGGCAGCTGATGCGTATAGAGAATCTCTGGTGCCGGATGAGGACAGAAAGCGTGATAAACGGGTAGAGCAAGAGGCCGCAAAGTTAACCGTCGAACGACGGCAAATGCGCGAAGAGATGGCACGACTACGCAAAGAACTGGAAGTGGTTAAATCCGGTGGTGCGCAGGTACAAGGCTTGGAGCAACGGCTCGGAACATTACAAGAGTTGAAGGAAAAGAGCTTAATTTCAGATGCTGAATTTATTAGTCGTCGAAAAGCGATACTGGAAGAAATTTAGGCCCCGCCTAACCGATATTCAACCGCAGGATCTTAAAGCTTCGAATTGAACCGCAGTCCTTACCGAACGCTGCAAATGAACTACAGAGAACACAAAGAAAAAAATAGTAAATGTCGAAAAAATATTTTCTCCGAGATCTTTGTGTTCTCCGTGGTTAATCTTGTTCATATACCGGGACGTGGGCGTAAGAACGAAGCTTCGAATTGATATTAGGAACGAGCAATCCGCGAGCGCATTGACGCTACGAACATCGTGTCTTGCAATTAAAGAACATACTTTATTCAATGTTTAGGTGCGCACAAATTAGACCAATGCTTCGAACCGTTCTCCTTTAAACGATGCGATCACTGTATCCAGCGACTAAAGCAATGCGAACCGAATGGTTAGATGTCGGCGACGGTCATCGCGTGTATTTTGAGGAGGGCGGGGCCTCGAACGGCATTCCGGTTGTCTTTTTACATGGAGGTCCAGGCTCGGGATGTAAACCTAGCCATAGACAATTTTTCGAACCGAAAACGTATCGCTCCGTTCTAGTTGATCAGCGTGGCTGCGGGAAGTCCACGCCTTACGCTGGGGTCGAGGCAAATTCGACGCAACATCTGGCACGTGATCTCGAACAGATCCGCGTTCACTTAGGGATCGAGAAATGGCTACTATTCGGCGGATCTTGGGGTGCTGCTTTGGCTCTATATTACGCGGAGAACTTCCCCGACCGAGTCTTAGGCTTGGTGCTACGGGGGACGTTTTTGGCGCGGAAAAGGGACGTTGACTGGTTTTTCTCCGAGGGCGCTAATCGACTGTTACCACGTGGTTGGGATAAATTTAAACAGGTTGTTGGTGATCCCGACGATATGATTAGTCATCTTTATAGTAGCGTATTCGGCGACGACAAAGGCCGTGCCGAAGCAGTGGCCCGCGCTTGGGCCGCATGGTCAGGGGAAGTGGTTTGCTACGCAATAGATAATGTCGGCGGTGGAGGAGAAGAGGGGATATCAAGCGTTATGGCCAAGTCCCGTTTGGAATTTCATTATGCTAAGCACGGCTATTTTATTGAAGAGGACCAGCTACTCAGGCAAATCGATAAGCTTCCCGATGTGCCTGTATCGATTGTTCATGGCCAACGCGACATCACTTGCACACCAGATGCCGCATGGGCGTTACATCAGGCAGTGCCAGGTTCGACGCTAAAAGTTCTGCGCGCTGCCGGACATTTGTCGGGTGAAACGTTGATGACCGACGCGCTTATCATCGCTGCCGACGAAATGGCTTCCTGCCTTAAAGAGCGAGCAGCTAAGCGCGATAGCGTCGATTCCTAAACAGTCTCCGGCAAATGAAAATTCCGCAGATCATGGGGATACTCAATGTAACCCCGGATAGTTTTTCCGACGGTGGTAAGTATTTTCGCGTCGCTGACGCGGTCGCAAGAGTTGCTGAAATGATCGAGCAGGGCGCTTCGATCATTGATATTGGCGGCGAATCCAGCAGGCCGGGTGCTGAATCCGTAGGGACCGAGGAGCAGCTGCAAAGAGTGATACCTGTTATCGAAGGGGTACGATCAGCGGACGCCAAGGTCGAAATCAGCATTGATACGCGAAATCCAACGGTAGCGAAGTACGCCATTGAGGCCGGTGCGAGTATCGTTAACGACATTAGCGCGGGGACTAACGAAGAAATGTTAGGGCTTGTCGCTGCTAAAGATGTGGCGGTGGTGTTGATGCATATGCGGGGTTCGCCGGAAACAATGCAAGACGATCCGCACTATGATGATGTTGTAGCAGAAGTTACCGAGTTTTTGCACAAGCAGGCTCAAATTGCAGAAAGTGTTGGGGTCATTAAGTCGAACATTATTTTGGATCCGGGTATCGGGTTTGGTAAAACGGTTACGCACAACTTGCAGATTCTTAATCGATTAGGAGAATTCGTAGCGCTCGGCTATCCAATTTTGCTCGGGGCGAGTCGCAAGCGTTTCATGGGCGCGATTTGTGCCGAATCTGTATTCAGCGAGTTAGTCGGGGCAACTTGTGCAACAACGGTCCTCGGGGTGCGCGCGGGAGTCGCGATTTTTCGCGTTCACGATGTGCAGGAAAACCGCCAGGCGATGCAAGTTGCGCTCGCTACGGAGCGCACGGCATCGTAACGGAAATCCGAACATGACAGGAGCGTGGAAATGGGTCCAAGCGACGACAGACGATCTCAGATAATTACCGATTCGCAGGCCGCTGGACGTCTCGCCGCCTGCCTACCTAAGTGGGTTTACGCGGACGCGCATCTGCACCGTATCTATAAGACGGCAGGCTGGAAAGCGACGCTAATGGTGATCAATACGATTGGACATTTGGCGGAAACGGCGTGGCATCATCCGGACTTGCACGTGTCTTACGATTCCGTTGAGGTTAAATTAACGACACATGATGCAGGCGGGTTGACAGAAAAAGATTTTGATCTTGCAATCAAGATCGAAGAAGTTGTGATGTGGCAACCCGGTCGAGATGCTGAAAGCACTTTGCAAGGAACGCCCGACGAGCTACGTTTTAAATATATACATTACGACTAACATTGGGGAAAGGCGTGCTGACGATCGGACGTTGGTGCGTAGACAGCTTCATTTTCGAATCCAGTATTGTCAATCGCAAGTGGAATTGAACTAGTTTCGGCGCCAGGTGCCTGTCTTACCACCAGATTTTTCAACGAGCCGGATGTTCGACATTGTCATGCCTCGATCGACCGCTTTGCACATGTCGTATATCGTTAACAGGGTAATTTGAACCGCGGTTAATGCTTCCATCTCTACCCCAGTTTGGCCGCGCGTTTCGACGCTGGCGCAGCAGTAGACTTGATTGAGATCAGTTTTTGGCTCGCAATCTATTGCTACTTTCGTCAGTGACAGGGGATGACACAGGGGGATGAGTTCCGCCGTGCGTTTCGAGGCCATTATGCCAGCTATTCTTGCGATCCCTATGACATCGCCTTTTTTGTGACCGCCGCTTATTATTAATTTTAGCGTTTCAGCTGACATTGAGATCGCACCTTCGGCGATCGCGCGTCGTTCACTCACCGGTTTGTTGCCTACATCGACCATGTGGGCGTGCCCCGCGTCGTCAAAATGAGTTAGATCAGACATAATTTCTCAAATTCTTCATTTGTTGAGATAGAATAAATCGCCACCGAACAACTTTTAAGGGCGCTTTGGACAGTTAATGAGTATTCAGATTAAGTTATTTGCCAGTTTAGCGGAGTCTCTTCAACGGCGCGAGGCAACGTTGGATTTTGAGCAAGGGATGACGGTTGGGTCCGTCTGGTCCAACCTGAGCGCCGGTGCGGACGCGCCGGATGAAATAATGGCGGCGATTAATATGGCTTATTGTGAAATGGAAACGCAGCTCCAAGACGGCGACGAGCTAGCATTCTTCCCACCCGTTACCGGCGGTTGAATTCCTCATGACGGTGATCATATTCGACAAACCGTTCGATCCTTGGGACGAACTGCAGCGCTATCAGGATCAACATGCGGAAATGGTAGGCAGATTTGGCGCGACCGCTGTATTCGTCGGATCGATGCGTGACTTTAATGAAAATGAGAATGTTCATGCGATGACGTTAGAGCACTATCCAGGCATGACAGAGCGGCATTTGGAGGTTATCTGTGAGGCAGCAGTTAAGCAGTGGCAATTGCTGGAAACATTGGTTATTCACCGCGTCGGAGACTTGCAACCCGGAGAGCCTATCGTGCTTGTCGCCGTCTGGTCTGCGCATCGCGCTGCCGCGTTCGAAGCAAGTCGCCACATCATGGAAGATTTAAAGTCGAAAGCACCATTTTGGAAAAAGGAATCTCTTAACAACGGTCATCGTTGGGTTAGTAAGAACACCCCGGGTACGACTTAAAGCTTGACGTATTCGTAGTCCCCAATTACGCACAAATGTTTTTCTCCGAGGCTCTAAAAACGGGATTACATTATGCCGAAAAATGGCTGTACATCGACTACTGCGCCGGCTTCTACGCGTCCGCTATCGAGCGGCAGTACGACGAAACAATTGGCGTTCGACATTGAGCTTAAGATCCCGGAGCCTTGATCCGATTCGGTGGCGACGAGCAGTTCGCCATTGGCGCCACGACTTAGAAATCCCCGTTGATATTCAGTTCGTCCCGGACGCTTCTTCAACACATTCGCAGCCGTAGCTTTAAATAACAGCGGTGTTTGTGATTCGGCGCCCATGATCTTTAGCAACGTCGGTTGCACGAATTGATAAAACGTCACCATCACAGACACAGGATTGCCTGGCAAGCCGAAAAATATCGCCTTACCGATACTGCCGAAGGCCAGCGGCCTGCCGGGCTTCATCGCAACCTTCCAGAAGTTAACTTGTCCAATCTCAGCTAAGATTTCTTTGATGTAATCAGCCTCACCAACCGACACCCCGCCTGAGGAGATGATCGCGTCAGCACGAGATGCGGCCTCGGAGAGCGCATCTCGCACCGCGCTAGGTTCATCTCGAACAACCCCGAGATCAATGATCTCTATGCCAAGCCGCAGTAGCATGCCGTGTAGGGTATAGCGGTTGCTGTCGTGGATCTCCCCGGCTCCTAGCGGCTCGCCCACGGCGCGCAGTTCGTCGCCGGTTGAGAGAAAAGCGACCCGGGTCCTGCGACGTACATCTACGTTGCCAATACCGAGCGAGGAGATGAGACCAAGATCAGCCGGAACGACGATTCGTCCGGACTCCAATACGGTTGTACCGCGAAGAATATCTTCGCCGGCGGCTCTAACGTTTTGGCCGTCTTTATGGCGCTCGTCAATGATTATCCGATCCCCATCCAGAGTCGCTTGTTCCTGCATCACGACGACATTGGTAGAATCGGGCACCACGGCTCCCGTCATGATCCGAACGGCTTGATGTTGCTGCA
>CAWLAW010000054.1:0-9979 GCA_963854885.1 Gammaproteobacteria bacterium
TATGATCACCGCATAAGTGCGGATACTTTTCGATCAAGGGACTCCGGTCCCGCTCCGTCGTCTCCTTAGCAGCCACACTGTCAAAACTGCATTTGAGCTTGAGTGGTCAACGCTCGAGAACGCCCAGCTGGCCACGAATTCGGGAATGCGTCTCTGAAATCGAAGTCGCGATCTCAAAAACATCACCTGGCAGCTATATCGATGTTGAAATATTCTAATGCTGAGAGGTAGAGGGATTGGTGATTACGACTAACAGGTGCTCAGCGTGACTCATTACAAAATGCTTTTTATATGCGACATGTACACCATCGCCTCCAAAAGCACTCTTTAACGAGCAGGTTATCCCTACGATAACGAGCTTATACCGACACCGTGCTTGGGCCCAGTACCACTAATCGGCGTCGAATTTCGGAATCGGACCTCGCTAGAGACGCAATCGCCCGCCATCAAGGGCCTCTTGAAACCAGTTGTACGTCGTCGTTACCCCGTCGCTAAGATCAGTCTTGGCCTGCCAGCCGAGTCCATTGATCTTGGTCACATCGACCAGCTTTCGTGGTGTCCCATCGGGCTTACTCGCATCGAAATCTAGCTCGCCTTGAAACCCAACCACCGACTGAAGCAATTCGACGAGCTCAAGAATCGTTATATCGGAGCCCACCCCGATGTTAACGATTTCTGCATCGTCGTAGCTTTCCATCAAGAAAACACAGGCCTCCGCACAATCGTCGACGTGTAGAAACTCGCGCTTTGGTTTGCCACTACCCCACACTAACACGGCCTCCGCGCCGGCTATTTTTGCCTCGTGAATTTTGCGCATCAGCGCCGGCAAGACGTGCGAGTTCTCGCGATCGAAATTGTCTTCGGGGCCATATAGGTTAGTCGGCATCGCGCATATAAAGTGGTCGCCGTGCTGCTGACGGTAAGCTTGACAGAGCTTAATGCCGGCTATTTTTGCCACGGCATACCACTCGTTTGTCGGCTCCAGCGGGCCGGTTAGCAAGTATTCTTCCTTTAGCGGTTGCGGTGCGAGCTTCGGATAAATACACGTACTGCCAAGGAACAGGAGTTTCTCAACGCCAACAACGTGCGAACCATGGATGAGGTTCGCCTCCATCATCAAATTATCGTAGATAAAATCCGCCGCGTAGGTATTGTTCGCATGAATCCCGCCAACCTTCGCGGCAGCAACGATCACGTGCTGCGGATTATTGCTCGCTAGATACGCATTCACCGCCGCGCTATCACGCAAATCTAACTCGGCACTCCGGGGGGTGAGAATGTCGTTGTAACCTTTTGCGCGGAGCTGGCGCACAATTGCCGAGCCAACCATGCCGCCCGCACCGGCGACGAATATTTGATCTGATTGTTTCACCAGTTATTACTCGTAATAGTCGAAGGTTTGAAATCCTTCGCGACGCAACATCTCGTCCTTCTCGGCGCCGTTCAGATCATCGGCCACCATTTCCTTCACCATCACACTCAAGGAAGTGCGCGCGGTCCATCCAAGTTTTTCTTTCGCTTTGGTTGGATCTCCAAGCAGTGTTTCAACTTCCGTTGGTCGAAAATAGCGCGGGTCGATACCCACTCGTACGGCGCCCGTCTTGGGGTCTAGTCCCTCTTCTTCAACACCTTCGCCGCGCCATTCGAGCTGCACGCCGATTTCGCTAAACGCCATTTGAACAAAATCACGCACAGAGACCTGCTGGCCCGTGGCGATAACATAGTCTTCAGGCTCATCTTGCTGCAACATTAACCACATCGCTTCTACATAGTCGCGCGCATGTCCCCAGTCGCGCAGCGAATCAATGTTGCCGAGGCACAACTTGTCTTGCAGACCTAGGCTGATTCGAGCGGTAGCCCGAGTAATCTTTCGAGTCACAAACGTTTCGCCACGGATCGGAGATTCATGATTGAACAAGATCCCGTTACAGCAAAACATGTCGTATGCCTCGCGGTAGTTCACACAGATCCAATACGCATAAACCTTCGCCGCGCCATACGGACTGCGAGGATAAAACGGGGTTGTTTCAGTTTGGGGAACCTCTTGCACCTTGCCAAACATCTCACTGGTCGACGCCTGATAAAACCGCGTTTTCTCCGTCAACCCCAATATTCGGATGGCTTCCAAGATCCGCAGTGTTCCGAGCGCATCGACATTTGCCGTGTACTCCGGTGTTTCAAACGACACCGCGACATGGCTTTGCGCGGCTAAATTATAGATTTCATCAGGCTGCACTTCTTGCACCACGCGAATGAGATTCGTCGCGTCCGTGAGATCGCCGTGATGCAGAATAAAATTTCGCGCCTCAACGTCCGGGCCTTGGTACAGATGATCAATCCGCCCGGTGTTAAAGCTCGACGAGCGGCGTTTTATGCCGTGGACCTCGTAGCCCTTTTTGAGCAAAAACTCCGAGAGGTAGGCACCGTCCTGCCCGGTAACCCCTGTGATTAGTGCAACTTTTTTTGTCATGTGTGTGCGTAACCTTTCGTTATTCTTACTGAGCTAACTCTCAGCGATTTCGAACCTATAACGTCTCGAGTATGTCGCGCGCGACCATTCAAATAGTGGGCACGGCGCCTAGACCTTTCAACATCAATGCCGCCGCTGCAACTACGACGACTCCCCTGAACAGCAGTTCTCGACCCGCGATCCGCGCAACGACGATAAATTAAGCCCGATTGTAGATATCCTCGAACCGCACAATATCGTCTTCACCAAGGTAACTACCTGATTGTACCTCGATTAATTCGCAGTTGATGGTTCCGGGGTTTTCCAGTCGATGGGTCGCTCCAATCGGTATATAGGTGGATTCGTTCTCGCATAGGAGGAATTCCTTCTCTCCGCAGGTCACCCTCGCTGTACCGCTGACCACTATCCAATGTTCTGCCCTGTGGTGGTGCATTTGTAGGGAAAGCGAAGCGCCAGGGTTCACAACGATACGCTTTACTTGAAAGCGTTCGCCCGCATCTACGCCTTCGTAGCTGCCCCAGGGTCGAAACACGCGTCGGTGAAACAGTCGTTCGTCTCTGCCGTGCTCTTTAAGCCAATCGACGATTTTCTTTACTTCTTGCGCTTGGTCCTTGCGCGCAACCATTACCGCGTCCGAGGTCTCCACGATCACCAATTCTTCGCAACCCAGCGCCGCGACCAGACGATGTTCTGCGAACACGACGTTATTCTTACCGCCTTCGAGGAGCACATCACCGCGCGTCACATTACCGTTCTCATCGTGTTCGGACACATCCCAAATACTCGACCAAGAGCCGACGTCCGACCAACCGACGTCCAGCGATACCACCGCACCCCGTTCGCCACCTTTAGCAACTGCGGGTTCCATCACCGCGTAATCGATCGAGTCACTCGGACACGCGGCGAATGATTCTTCATCCAATCGAATAAAATCACCGTCGCTGACGGCTGACTCGACGGATGCTGTGCACGCCTCGAGCATTGCGCGATTAAATTCGCCGATCGCCTCAAGCCAAACACTAGCGCGCAGGAGGAATATCCCCGCATTCCAGCGGTAGTCGCCGTCGGCCAAGTACTGTGTGGCTGTCTCGAGGTCTGGTTTCTCCCTAAAGGCGCCAATAACGTTACTCGATACGCTATCCGACCCAAGCTTCTCGCCCAGTTGGATATAGCCGAACCCCGTCTCGGGTTTGTCCGGAACGACACCAAATGTGACCAGTGAACCTGCCGCTGCCAATTTTGCACCGCCTTCTACCGCTGCGTGGAACGATGAGACATCTTTGATTAGATGGTCGGCCGGCATCATCAAGAGCAACGGATCGTCCTCGACGTTTGCACTCGCTAGCAGGGCGGCGCAGGTTAGCGCTGGCGCAGTATTTCGTCCGACTGGCTCTAACACAATCGACTGTAATTCGTGCTCAATTTGACGCGCTTGTTCCCCGACTAGAAATCGATGTTCTTCGTTACAAACAACCAGCGCAGGTTGTACGGCGAGCGATTCATCGGTCATTCCGTCCAACCGACAGATGGTATCTTGCAATAATGTTTGATCGCCGCCGACATTCAAAAACTGCTTCGGATAGTGCCCTCGCGACAATGGCCATAATCGCGTACCGCCGCCGCCGGCAAGAATGACTGGGAAAAGCTTCATAAAATCTCTATTCACATACTCGCGAGTTGCACCCACCGGTTGGGCGAGGAAATTGTTTATCGGATTATCTTTGTTTCACGGCCTCATCGAAAGCCGGGGTGGTGGTTATCTGCCAACTATCGCCATTTTTGTTAAACAACATCGCCGCCAGTCCGACTTTCGCCAACACGTTGACTGCGGCATCCGGCCCCATGCTCATTAGCGCAGTCGCCCACGCATCGGCGAGCATCGCGCGCGCGTGAACGACACTCACCGCGAGTAGCGCGTGCTGCGTCGGCAAGCCCGTTTTCGGATCGATCGTATGTCCGTATTGGACACCGTCTACGACAAAATTATTGCGATAGTTTCCGGATGACGCCAATCCGCTATCGTGCAACGTAATGGTCTGTGCGACCGTACTGCCCAGTGCTATCGGACCTTCGATGCCGATCTGCCACCCCTCGCCCCGCTGGTTCGTGCCAACGGCGCGCATTTCTCCGCCAATATCGACGAGGAAATTGACCAACCCGAGTTCGCGCAATTGATGCGCAATTTCGTCTACGGCATAACCTTTCGCGATGCCAGATAAGTCAAAAGCGACTTCCCCGTGCAATTTCTTTAGCCCCGGCGGCGACGCTCTCAACTCGAACTGTCGCAGACCGACTCGCCGCCGCGCCACCTCGATTACGTCGTTATCCGGAATGCGTCCCGCCCCTCGCGCCGGTCCAAAACCCCATAAGTCCACGAGTGGCGCGACCGTCACGTCGAACGCCCCGTTCGATTCCTGGCTCACGGAGTTTGCGGCTGTCAGTAGCTCGAGTAATTCGTCCGAAATTGCTAACCAATCGGTCGAGCGGTGGCGGTTCAATCGCGAGATTTCCGAATTAGAGTCGTAATTCGACATGATCTGGTTAATCTTGGCTAATAGCGCCTCAATGTCGTGCTTTAACCGAGTCTCGGTGACGATATTCGTGTCGTCGACTACGGTGATTGCATATTGCGTCCCCATCGTCGCGCCGGTGAAGCGAATTTGTTGCTGGGGTTTTGCGCACCCAACGACTAACAACGCAACGAAAACGCTAGACAAGCATGCAATTGAGAATCGACGTTGGCCTGAAGGCCATTCGTTCGAGCGGCTAAAAATCGAGATCATGGCGTTATAGTATATGTGTTAATGACTACGCGAAACTTTAACCGGGCAGATGCCACCGGTTTTAACGCGTTCGGTCGAATTGGCGGATTTATTGTCCATGCGAAGGGTGCGCTAATGCAAAACGAGGCGCTACGCGTTACCAACCCTAGCTGGACCGGAGCGAAATATTGAACGTTTTCCTCCACCTCGGTGACTTACGACCCGGGCGTCGAAAACAATAGCTCGATGCTTGGCTCGGGGCTTAAAATAAATTTTCGCCGTCCCCACTTCCCGCTCAGCGCCGCATCGACTAGAATTTGCAGCGCTGAGAAATCGGCAAAAACCTAAGTTTTTCCAAACGTTAACGCAATTAAAACAGACAAAATATCCAACATGTCGAGCCAACCTGCCATATTCGAACTGAAAAAATTCATCGCACAGCACATCATCGGCCAGGAAAAGTTGGTCGATCGGTTGTTGATATCGCTATTGGCCGACGGGCATTTGCTCGTTGAAGGGCCGCCTGGTCTGGCTAAAACCCGGGCGATTAAAGTCCTTGGCGACGGCATAGAGAGCGATTTCCATCGGGTGCAATTCACGCCTGATTTATTACCGGCCGATTTAACCGGCACCGAAGTCTACCGCCCCCAGGATGGCTCGTTTAAATTCCAACAGGGCCCGTTGTTTCACAATCTAGTGCTCGCCGATGAGATAAATCGAGCACCCGCCAAAGTTCAATCGGCGCTGCTCGAGGCGATGGCTGAACGTCAGATAACGATTGGTCGCGAAACTTATCCCCTACCGGAACTTTTTCTCGTCATGGCGACGCAAAATCCGCTCGAGCAGGAAGGCACTTATCCATTGCCGGAAGCACAGCTCGATCGATTTTTGATGCACGTGATCATTACCTATCCGTCCGAATCCGAAGAGAAAGCGATCCTCCATCTCGCCCGCAATGAGGCACGTGGTGGTGGCGCTAGCAGCGCAGCCGCCGCACATATTATCGGCGAGCAAGATGTATTCGATGCCCGCCAGGCCGTGCTAGACATGTATTTAAGTGATGACCTGGAGCAATACTTACTCGAGATCGTACTCGCGACCCGCAATCCAATAGCGTATGGCGAGGACTTGGCTGAATGGATCGAATACGGCGCGAGCCCACGCGCAACGATAGCGCTTGACCGATGCGCGCGCGCGCACGCTTGGCTTGATGGCCGCGATTACGTCGGACCGGATGACATTCAGGCGATCGCGCCGGATGTGTTACGTCATCGAATTATTTTAAATTACGAGGCCGCAGCGGACGGGATCACCGCCGACCGATTCATTGACGAGTTAATTTCGCGCATAGCGGTGCCTTAAGCGTTTGCCTAGACAATCACCGTGAGCGCACGACTTCAACAATCATCAGCCAACGCGGAGCTCTCGAGCCGCCTGCGAGTTGAGCCGCAATTGCGTGATCTGATGTCGCTTTATCGACCCGCGAGTCTGCTCCCCTCTTGGGCGCGATCGATTCGGGCTAATCAATCTGGCGCGTACTTGTCTGCCATGAAAGGACGCGGCATGGAGTATGACGAGTCGCGGCCTTACCAACCCGGAGACGACGTCCGCACACTCGATTGGCGTGTGACGGCGCGCACCGGCAAACCCCATACAAAGGTATTTCGCGAGGAGCGCGAACGGCCCGTCTACATTTGTTGCGACTTTTCCCCGTCGATGTTCTTCGCCACTAAAGGCGTATTCAAAAGTGTTATCGCTGCGCGGGCCGCAGCGCTCATCGCGTGGAAGGCCCAGCAATCCGGAGATCGTGTCGGTGGCTTAGTATTTTCTGCGACGATGCATACCGAGCTGCCACCGGAACGCGGTAAACCCGGGGTGATCCGCCTCGTTAAAAGCCTAGTCGAATCCGGGCGTCTGACGGAAGGTTTAGATCACGGCGCGAATTCCGGCGCGCTCGGCAAAGCGATTTCTCGCCTCACACGGATCGCCAAGCCAGGTAGCCTGATTTTCCTCTTGAGTGATTTTCGTGAGTTTGATAGCAACCATGAATCGGACCTTGCCAATCTCGCGCGGCATAACGATTTAACCTGTTTTTTTATTAACGATCCTTTCGAAGCGGCGATCCCATCGGCTAGCGCGAAAGGCAGCGTCACAAACGGTCGCAACGATGTCGAGATTGCCTTTAGCGACAGTAAGTCTAACCAAAGCTACGCGGAAAATTTCAATGCGCGCTACGAGCAAGTGGCGAAGCTAGCGCGAAACAACCGCATCCTGTTCTCACGGCTGGCCACAGACGACGAACCGCTGCCGGTACTACAACGCGTACTTGGACTGTATTAATGCGCATCGTGAATTTTTTCCTGTTGCTCACAACCTCGGCCACGCGCCACGGAAATTGATCGAATGGACCCGCAAGACATTCCGCTTCGCGACATCCATATGCCCAACCTGATTAGTTGGTGGCCGCTGGCATCCGGATGGTGGGTCCTGCTTGGGGTGGTCGTGGCGACCGTCACAATTGCCGGCGCCATCGGGTGGTGGCGCAAGCGGCATCGGGTTCGACGCGCCGCGCTCCGCGAGTTTAGTGGTATTGAAAAAAACTTTGCTGAGCATAGGGACACCCACCGTTTGGCGCGCGATCTATCACGGCTTACGCGCAGGACAGCGCTTGCTTATTGCCCCGGACAAGGCACCGCAGCGCTCACTGGAGCGGCGTGGATCGACCACCTGAAATCATTAACCGAGGCCTCCCAAAACGCAGACTTTGTTGCAGATACGCTTAACGTCGCCGCCTACCGTCGCCATGAGTCGTTAGACGCAGAGCGGGTGCTGGACTCCTTTCGCGAATGGTTTCGCAGTCTTCAGCAACCGCGGACGTCGAGCAGATGATCGAATTTTCCTGGCCGTGGGTGCTACTTGCGCTACCGTTACCGTGGTTTTACCGATTGTTACTCCCCACGACAAAGGGCGTTGCAAGCTCGGCATTACGCGTCCCGTCAATCGACGACTTCAACGTTGTCAGTTCTCCGACCGGAACGGTTGGGCACGCGCGACTCGTCTATTGGATCGCGCTACTCGCTTGGCTGCTGCTGCTGGTTGCGGCAACGCGGCCATTGTGGCTTGGCGAAGCGATCGAAGTGCCTGTTAACGGGCGAGATCTAATGCTCGCGGTCGATCTGTCGAAGAGTATGCAGGAGGTCGATTTTATTGTGGAAGGGCAACGAGTCGATCGATTACAAGCGACTAAAAAAGTCGTCGGGGATTTTATCGAACGACGGGTTGGAGACCGACTCGGGCTCGTGCTATTTGGCACCCAAGCTTACCTGCACGTACCGCTAACGTTCGACCGTGAGACGGTTGGACAATTGTTGGACGAAACAGTGATTGGTCTCGCCGGCCCGAGTACCGCCATCGGCGATGCTATTGGTTTGTCGGTAAAACGTTTGCGCGATAACGACACCGAGCAAAAAGTGCTGATCCTGGTCACCGATGGCGCGAACACGGCCGGGGTAATTGAGCCCATCCGCGCGGCCGAACTCGCAGCCGAGGCCGGACTCACTATTCATACTGTCGGGATCGGCGCGGACGAGATAATGGTACGGCGATTATTCGGCAGCTTTCGCTTCAACCCGTCGAAAGATCTCGATGAAAAAACGCTACGCGCCGTCGCAAAAGCGACTGGCGGTCGCTATTTTCGCGCGCGCGACGCGGCTGAACTAGAAGCGATCTACGTCGAAATCGATAAGCTAGAGCCGGTCGAGCAAAGCGGTGAACATTTTCGACCGAAAACTGCTCTCTACCCTTGGCCGCTCGCTTTGGCGCTGTTGTTTAGCGCCGTCGCAGTCCTCATTTTCACGGGCCGACGCTAATGCCTGTCAGCTTCAGCGAATTTCATTTTCTGCGACCGGAGTGGTTTTTACTGGCACTTCCGTTTGTCATCTTAGCCTGGCGCTTGCTACGCAAACGCGATGCAGCTGGCGTCTGGCAATCTGTGTGTGACGATGAGTTGTTGCCCTACTTGCTTGTGCAGCGCTCGAGCGGGCGGAGTCCGTTAAATGCGGGGTTATTCCTGCTGTGTGGACTACTCGCCATCGCCGCCCTTGCCGGTCCGGCCTGGGAGCGCTTACCGGCCCCCGTGTTCCGCGATGAGTCTGCTTTGGTTTTAATCCTCGACTTATCACGCTCGATGGACGCCACTGACATCAGCCCGAGTCGTTTAGAACGCGCGAAATTCAAAATCACCGATATCCTACGCGAGCGACTCGAAGGACAAACCGCGCTCATTGTTTATGCCGCCGAGCCGTACGTGGTGACGCCACTTACTAGCGACGTCGTCACGATTGAATCGCAACTGCCCGCATTACGCACGAACATTATGCCGAGCCAAGGAAGTTCGACGGCGGTGGCGATAGAAAAAGGCATTGAGTTACTCGCCCAAGGAGGGATTGCGAGCGGCGACATCCTTCTAGTTACCGACGGCATCCCACTAACAGAGCTAGAAGGCGCAAAATATTTAGTCGAACAGAGCGGTATCCGAATATCAATATTAGGTGTCGGCACCAGCGAAGGTGCGCCAATCCCCGATGCGAATGGCGGGTTCGTTAAGGACGTTCGCGGCAATATCGTTGTCCAGCCACTGCAACCGGATGGCATGCGCGAACTCGCGGCGGTCGGTAACGGTCTCTATCATTCGATTCGCGTTGATGACAAAGATATTACTCTGCTGCTCGCCTCGATCGAAAAAGAA
>CAWLAW010000055.1:0-9863 GCA_963854885.1 Gammaproteobacteria bacterium
ACTCGCCGCCGAGAACGCTAGCGGCCCCGTGGTTGATCACCGCATCGTTTGCCCGTATCAAAATCTCCCCACCCGCGTTGCCAGCAATTCTAGCTATGGACCGACCGGAACCTTTTACGTCCAGCGAAATGTCAGTTATTCCGTTCGAAATTTGGGCGCGGCGCGAAATAAAAGGTAATTTCCCTACCACCAGCGATTCGAGCTCCACTTGAATCGCTGCGACCGGCAGATCTCGAGAATCGTCCAAGGATAAGTCTGCGCGAAGCGATCCGTCAGCGACGTTCGCTGATAAACCATCAATATTGAGTTCGCCATCCGCAATACGAAGATTTAATTTAAGGTCTGAAAACTTAGCTTCCGTGCTAACAAGTGAGTCAATATTGAGTTCGAGGGCAACATCAATTTCATGGAGCCAGCTCAGCTCAAGCGGCTGCTCGGAAAATAGCTGATCGTTTACCGTTTCCGCGACACTATCTTGAACGACGTCGCCAAGATCAATTTTGAAACTGTCTATGCGACCGACGATTTTCAATGGCTCATCACCCGTTTCAAATGAAAGGCGTAACGTTAAATCGCTCGCGTTGGTTCCCAGCTTGGCGTTATCGAGCAAATAGCCTTTTCTTGTGTCGCGAAGTATCGCGTGAAAATTCAACGGTCCGCGTTCATGTAATTCGAGACCAAAAAGCTCCGCCAGCGCTTTAAGCTCTTCGACACGAACGTTCAACTCCAGGTGAGTGCCCCGACCCGTCGCAGGACTTTCTATTTCTCCAGAAACCCCGATAACGAACCCCGGCATTTCGGCGCTCAACGATAATGCGTAGGGTTCGTCTGCAAGAAATCGATGAAATGCTGATAAGGTTCCGTGAACATGGATGTCGCGTTCGGCAACTCGAATGTGTGCCTCCAACGATTGCGGTTGGGCAGGACCACCGCGCTTGGAATGAAGTTCACTAATGACGAATGCCGTTGCTTGCGCGCCGCGCGAACGGTACTCAACGATAGAATCGAAAATCGAAGCGCGGCGAACTTGTCCAGCCATCGAATTCTGGCGCCTCATCGTCGCCATCAATGATCCAATTGCCGAGCCCCTTACGGTCCGTTTCCAGAGAGATTCTGGCGCCGGCAATGTTCAGCTTCTTGAGCGATAGCCGCCCACCTAACAGCGCTAAAATCTCGACTTGAGCTTCGACTCGGTCAGCGGTGGCCATCGATTTATGCGCGGCCCACGGTGCGTTCCCGAATGCGATCCCGTTGACTAAAATTGTTGGCACCCAGGTAAACTTGAAACCAATATCGCCGGTTATACTCACCGGACGCCCGCTTCTCGCGGCGACGAATTCCAAGATTTCAGCTTTGTATTGGTTGACGTCAAGTTGCGCAAGGAACGCGGCCACTGCAACGACCATAATGACCAAAGCGAGAGCAATTCGACTTAACCACTTCTTCATGGCGCGGCGTGCCCCCGTTTGATTTCTGCCCTAAGGAGCACTATCGCGTAGACTCAACTCGACGGCACGGACATCGTCGTGGGGTAAATTAAAGCCGCGCAACGCTTCAGCAAGCTTAACGACATACTCTGTATTGTCGCCACTTCGACCTGACGAATTCTTAATCTGCCTTGCGATCTCGTGCGTTGGAGCAGGACCAAGAAAATTGGGATTTTGCGGCGGCGCAAAATAGGTTAACGCGGTGACCTGCGAGCGGTCAGAAAATTCTATTTGAACGTTTAGCCGGACATACCCGCCACTTTCACGCACGTCCAACTCGGAAACGATTTCGTCGGTGTCATATCCTTCGACGTCAAAGGCCACACCCCAGCATTGTTCATTGTGGTCTTCTACCAATGTGACAACCCGGCCAGGCGCGCCAGGCGTACCGCGGTGATCTGGGGATCCTTGCCAAAATTGACGGTGCCATCCGCGCAGCAACGCCGGGCGCGAAGCAGAATAGTCGAACGATGGACGCCAGATGAGCGAGCCATAACCAAATATCCATTTCATTTCGTGAGTTGTCCAAGGTTGCCTAGCCGCGGTTCCGGTACGACGGACCACATGACGTCAATAATTGCGCCGTGCGTGAGGCGTTCTCCGGTCTCGCTCGCCCAACTAAAGCGTCAAACGACTCGGGCCAATAGTGTCACCTAATAGTTCCGAGAACCCACGGTTAGCTGCGCCCAGGATACGCGAACCTTGAGAAGCGCACATGCGCAAAACGGCAAATTTGGGGAACCACTTGAGAGATAATCGGGTAAATCCCCGATTCTTCAAAACGAAGAGGAAAAAGTTGCGCTCGGAATTCCGAGCGCAAAGGTCAGGCAGTATTAGGGCGCGAACACCGAGTACAGATAGTATCTGCCACTCGCTGAACGGTAAAAAACCGAACCCCGACCGAGCCAAACTGCAGGGTAGTGCAGCTGAACTCGATTGCTTGAAATACAGCAGCACTGTTTTCACAACGCGCTGTATCAGGCTAGGACCGGCCCATCCCTAGGTACTAGATAGTACGGGCCACGAGTCGCGACAAAATCGCCCAAATGGAGTAGCCCAAAGGATACCTCGGCTGGATCATTGTCAATAATTTGACGAGCTACCGATGGCGACGCCGTCTATTTCGCAATCGAACAGGGTTTGCGTGCGCGTGCGTCGCATATTTGACTAACCACTCGGCTATGCGCGCCTAAATTGCTCAAACAGTGCAAATTCCCACTGCCGAATCGCCAGGACAATGGTCGTCCCGCGGCGTTCATTTAAGACTAGTCGTTCATCATCTCGTTGAAGTTCGGCGAAGTCCTCGGCTAGCCGTTCCATTTTCCGCTGGAATACCTCATTCGAGGCTGACGATAATAAACCGTTCAGCGACAACAGGCGCTCGGCGGCACCGGCAAACCGGGAGTCGAAAAACTCTTGCTTAACTTTCGCATGGAAAAACTGCTGAATCGGGCCGTTCTCACGCCAACTAAAATTAGACGAAATGAGAAGCTTTATCCGATTTTTGGGCAGTAGTTCGATTATTCTAAGCCTGTCCAGGCGAGCGAGTTTTTGGATGAGCAGCGATTCTGAAATTGTGTATTCTTCGAGTATTTCTTCAAATGTTAGTTTGTTCAGGACACAAACTACGACCAACAGTAATTTAGAATCTGCCACAATGTCGCGTTCTTGCGCCTCGCTGAGCTCGCGAGTAGTTGCTAAGCGCGTGGCCATTAGTGAAACGAGATCACTAATCTCCATCCCCATGAGTTGGCATATTTCGTCCAATCGTCGTAGCGAGAGGCTATTTGTCGCGAACAATCGCTTAACGCTAGCTTCTGAAAGGTCGAGCGCGAGCGCAACGTCGCGATAAGTCTTGCCGTGCGATTTCAGCGCCAGCTTCAACGTCTCTACAAGAACAACTGTTTGGGTCATGTTGTGTACTCTGGTTGCAACACAGCGCAACCCAATCCGTTCTTCACGGGTAGCCAAGAGGGTCGCGTTTTAAAGCGTTTCTTTAACGAGCGGTATTATAATACGATACTATTCGTCGAACCCTGTGACGCTATTTCAAATAAGTTGGCGAAAAATGCAACTTTCGGATATCACTGAACGCGCTGACTACTACCGTACTGGGGGACAACAATGTTCGACGTGCTGAGAATTCGCGGGTTTTTCGCATTTACTGCGATGCTGTTTTTGAATGCTTTTGTCGATCTCGGCCACAAAATTACGGTGCAAAATGTCGTATTTAAAGTCTACGACGGACAAACACAAATAGTCCTAACGGCGATCCTCAACGGTCTCATCCTTCTACCGTTCGTGCTTCTTTTCTCTCCATCTGGGTATATTTCAGATCGCTTTGCCAAAACTAGCGTGATGCGCGCGAGCGCCTGGCTCGCGGTGTTGCTAACTGGTTTGATTACGTTTAGTTACTACGAAGGAAACTTTCGCTTTGCGTTCGCACTAACGTTCATCCTCGCGATGCAAAGCGCAATCTACTCGCCGGCCAAATACGGCTACATCAAAGATCTCGCTGGGGTAAAGAAACTCGCCGAAGCGAATGGCTTGGTGCAAGTGGCCACAACCGTTGCGATTCTGCTCGGTACATTCGCCTTCTCGATCTTATTCGAACACCAACTGGCCGGTCACATAATTTCCGACGATGCATCGGTTCTTCGAATAATTGCGCCTATCGGGTGGTGTTTGGTCGCTGGGTCATTGGTTGAATTGTTCTTTGCTTACCGTCTTCCTGTGACAAAAGCGGCTAGTGCAGCGCTTCGCTTCGAATGGCGCCCCTACATCCGGGGCGATTACTTGCGCAACAATTTATCCCTCATTTGGCGCAACGACGTGATCTGGTTGTCAATAGTTGGGCTGTCTGTTTTCTGGGCGATTGCGCAAGTGGTACTGGCAAGTTTTCCCGCATTTACGAAAGAAGAGATGGGGATTACCAACACAATCGTAATCCAAGGGCTAATGGCCTGTGCCGGCATCGGAATTATGCTCGGATCCTCCATGGCGGTTAGTGCTTCAAAGAATCATATCGAAACCGGATTAATCCCGATCGGCGCGGTCGGGGTCGCGGCAACGATTATCGTGCTGCCCGCACTGCAAAGCCCAATTGCGCTCGGCGTTAACTTCGTCGCGCTCGGATTTCTCGGCGGGCTTTTCATCGTGCCTCTCAACGCGTTGATCCAATATCACGCCGACGAGAATGAACGAGGTCGCGTGCTGGCCGGCAACAACCTCGTGCAAAACACCACGATGTTGTTATTTCTCGGCATGACGATTGGTTTGGCCGCACTTGAAAAAGACAGTCGTTTCATATTTGGAATGTTGGCCGTTGCTGCGTGCGCCGGCGCATTTTACACCGTCTATAAAGTCCCTGAATCACTGGTTAGATTTTTAGTTAACCAATTATTCTCGAGTAAATATCGTTTGCAAATCGTTGGTTTCGAAAAATTCCCTAAGTCCGGCGGAGTATTGTTACTCGGCAACCATATCAGTTGGATTGATTGGGCAATTGTACAAATGTCGAGCCCGAGACCGGTGCGCTTTATTATGGAGCGAAGCATTTACGAGCGCTGGTACTTGAAATGGTTTCTCGATTTTTTCGGCTGCATTCCAATATCCGCCGGAGCCTACAATAAAGCCTTCGAGCAAGTGAGCGAGCTTCTCAATCGCGGCGAAGTTGTGTGCTTATTCCCGGAAGGCGCAATTAGTCGACACGGACAGTTGTCGGAATTTAAGCACGGCTATGAGAAAGCGGCGGCCGACGCCGACGGGGTGATTCTCCCGTTTTACTTGCGTGGCCTCTGGGGGAGTAGCTTTTCGCGGTCCAATGCCGGACATAGAGCAGTCAGAAAGACGTCTCGTAAACGAGAAATTGTTATGGCGTTCGGTGATCCCCTACCGATGGAGACTCAGGCAGAGCAACTAAAGCAAAAAGTATTTGAGTTATCTATTTCAGCGTGGCAGCAATACACCGACGCGTTGCCGGATGTTGCGGCGGCCTGGTTAGCGACAGCAAAACGCCTTAGTTCCGACATTGCTGTCACTGACAGCGTCGGCGGCGCGTTGACGCATCGCAAGTTCGCAACCGCAGTTTTACTGTTATCGCGGGCAATAAAATCTCAAGTGCGCAGTCAAAATGTCGGCATATTGTTACCCACCTCCAGTGCCGGCGCGATCACAAATCTCGCTGTACTCAACATCGGAAAAACGGTAGTTAATCTAAACTACACGGCAAATATCGCAAGCCTGCATAGCGCTCTGGCGAAAGCTGAAATTGATACCATAATCACCTCGCGAAAGTTTCTTGATCGCTTAGCATCCCGAGGGATAGAACTAGATTCGCTCACGAAAAATGTTTCTTTAATGATATTAGAGGACGTAATGGGAGCGCCGTCAAAATTAAACAAGCTGCTGACGATGGCGCTGTTTACATTCACACCGACGGCTCTACTACTTCGTCTAGTGCATAAACGTCTACCAATCGATGCGCCTGCAGCGATTCTATTCTCGAGCGGTAGTGAGGGTGAACCGAAAGGCGTCGTACTGTCGCATAAAAATATCATGTCCAACGTGCGCCAAGTGAGCGACGTCCTGAACACCGAGACCGACGATGTGGTGATGGCAACCCTGCCTTTGTTTCATGCCTTCGGACTGACCGTAACAACTTTCATGCCTCTCGTTGAAGGGCTACCGCTGGTAACGCATCCTGATCCGACCGATGCCGTAAATATCGGTAAAAATGTCGCGCAACATCAAGCGACAATTCTGTTCGGGACATCGACATTTTTTCGTTTGTATACGAAAAACTCCCGCGTTCTACCGTTAATGTTTGAATCTCTTCGGATTGTCGTGGCCGGCGCGGAAAAGCTCTCTCCAAGTGTGCGTGACGCTTTTAAATTAAAGTTTAATAAGGACATCCTGGAAGGTTATGGCGCGACTGAAACAACTCCTGTCGCTAGTGTAAATATTCCGGACGCGCTGGATATTCGCAATTGGAAAGTTCAAAGAGGCGTAAAAACCGGCACCGTGGGGATGCCGTTGCCGGGTACGAGTTTTCGAATTGTCGATCCGCAGACTTATGAAACCCTGGCGGTTGGACAGGACGGCCTTATTCTAATCGGCGGCAATCAGGTTATGCTCGGATACTTAAACGATCCTGAACGTACAGCCGATAGCGTCATTACGTTGGACGAAACCCGTTGGTATAAAACGGGCGACAAAGGCCATATCGACACAGATGGGTTTTTAACGATCGTCGACCGGTATTCTCGGTTTGCCAAGATTGGCGGCGAAATGATCAGCTTGGGCGCCGTTGAGGACGCTGTTCGCGAAGCGCTTGAGTGCCCAGAACTACAGTGTGTCGCCGTATCCATCGCGAACGAAAAGAAAGGCGAGTCGATTACACTTCTGGTTGGCTCTGCCGAAAATTTTCGCTTGGATCTCGCGGAGCTGAAAAAGCGCTTGCTTGAGACCGAACTTAATGCCCTTATGATCCCAAGCCGAATCAAAATCGTTGCAGAAGTCCCAACGCTGGCGAGCGGTAAGACAGATTTCGTTACCGCTAAGCAACTCGCCATGGCGACACAGAGTGGGTGACACTATGTGGGTGATAGGACATCGAGGGGCTGCGGGCAAATGGCCTGAAAACACATTGCTTTCGATTCAACATGCGATTAGCTATGGAGTTGATTGGGTAGAGATAGACGTACGGTCAATAGACGGCGAGATTATCGTTATGCACGATGACACGCTTGACAGAACGACTAACGGTACGGGCTTTATTGACGCGCATTCGCTCGCCTCGTTACGCTCGTTCGACGCTGGTCGAGGAGAACGGATCCCACTCCTAAGCGAGGTAATGGACGCAATCGATGCACGCGTCGGACTCAACATTGAGATTAAACAACGCGGACTGAACGCCGAATTGCATGCCCTATTAGTCCGTTATTTGGCTAAGCAGCCGGCATGGAAAAACCATTTGATGCTGTCGTCGTTTATGACCGATGTGATGCGTGAACTCAGTGACACAGTGCCGGACGGATGCTTGTTGGGCGCGCTAACGGACGCGGATCCAATCCACACTATCAACCTCGCAGCCCGGCTCAAAATGTACGCTGCAAATATCTCACTGCGTCAACTTTCCGAATCTGCGGTTCAGTACGCGCACCAAAAAGGGCTTAAGTTGCTCGTCTACACGGTCAATGAATCAGACGATATTGAACTGTGCAAACGGATAGCAGTAGATGGAATATTTACCGATTATCCGGAGCGGGCGATTGCGATTATTGGTCGCTGATTTTGCGTTCCGCGCAGTAAACTTGAAACATCGAGAATTCATATGGCCTGTATTTTAGCTCTCGATCAAGGCACAACTAGTTCGAGGGCGATAGTTTTCGACGAACAACAGCAAATTTTGGGGATCGCGCAACAATCTTTCGAACAATTATTCCCACGACCTGGATGGGTGGAGCACGATCCGAACGATATTTGGCAATCACAGCGCGATGTGGCGGTGCAAGCCATCGTAGATGCAGGATTAACATCGCGCGATATCGCCGCAATCGGTATCACCAACCAACGCGAGACCACCGTCGTTTGGGATCGTCGCACCGGACAACCACTCTATAACGCGATTGTCTGGCAAGATCGGCGAACGGCTGACTTTTGCTCGACATTGCGCGACGCTGGTCACGAAGATCATATCCACAACACCACGGGATTAGTGCTCGACCCGTATTTTTCCGCGAGTAAAATTCGCTGGATTTTGGACAATTGCGAGGATAGCCGAACGCTAGCAGCTGCCGGGAACTTGGCATTTGGAACTGTCGACACTTGGCTGATCTGGAATCTAACAAACGGTCGAGTTCACGCGACAGATTCCACAAACGCTTCTAGAACAGCGTTGTTCAACTTACACACGCTCGATTGGGATGCCTCACTACTTGAGCTCTGGGACATTCCCCAATCCATGCTGCCAACCGTGTGTACATCAAGCGGAGAAGTCGCGCGGTGCGCCATACCTGAGCTTGCGGGCATCCCCATATGCGGTATCGCAGGTGACCAACAGGCCGCACTATTCGGGCAAACTTGTTTTGCCATCGGAGAGGCGAAATGCACCTATGGGACGGGTTGTTTCATGCTTCTTAACACCGGTCGATCGCCAGTTATTTCGAAAAACAAACTGCTGACGACCGTCGCGTGGACGATCGACGACGAGACGGAATACGCCCTCGAAGGGAGTGTTTTTATGGGCGGCGCACTGGTGCAATGGCTGCGCGACGGGCTCGGAATAATCGAGCACGCCGAGGACATCGAAAGTTTAGCCGCAAGTGTCGACGATAGTGACGGGGTCGTATTTGTTCCGGCATTTTCCGGATTGGGCGCGCCATTTTGGGATCCGCATGCGCGCGGCACAATTATCGGACTCACACGTGGCACCCACAAAGCACACATTGCGCGAGCGGCACTAGAGGGGATCGCATTCCAGGTAGCGGATGTTTTTGGCGCGATGAAGGCTGACGCCGGTGACCCAATCGCCCACGTTAAAGTCGACGGTGGTGCGAGCGCCAATAAACTCTTGATGCAACTCCAGTGCGACATAGTGCAAAGCGAACTGATCCGCTCGACGCAACAAGAGAGTACTGCGTTGGGCGCAGCGAGTTTAGCCGGACTCGCCGTTGGGATTTGGTCGGACCGTGCCGAGCTGAAGACCCTGTGGCGTGAATCAGAACGATTCTTACCCTCCTCGCCGAGCGAAAAGCTCGATAGCGCAAATCGACGATGGTTGGATGCTGTCGAGCGTGCGCGAAACTGGGACTCCCCGCACGAAATTACATGAATCGTGAGTCCACAATTGAACGGATTCAAAGCGCCAACGCGCGGCTGAATATCGTCGTTATTGGCGGCGGTGCGACCGGTGCGGGAATTGCGCTCGACGCAGCAAATCGTGGCCTCAACGTACTCTTACTCGAACGTGATGACTTCGGCTCGGGTACGTCTAGTCGTAGTACAAAGATTATTCACGGCGGCGTGCGATATCTTGCTCAAGGCAGAATCGGCCTCGTTCGCGAAGCGCTACGCGAGCGCGCGTATTTACTACGCAATGCGCCGCATCTCGTTACGCCTCAAGCATTCTCCGTTCCCATCGAGAATGTCGTTGAAGGGGCGAAGTATTTTATCGGGCTGAAGCTCTATGACCTATTGTCCGGCGCTCAGCAGGTGCAAGCGTGTCATTGGCTATCCAAGCACGAGATGGAGCACTCGATTAGTGCGCTTCGCAAGAATTATTTCCGCGGCGCCATGCGATATTTTGACGCCCAATTCGACGACACGCGACTGCTTATGACGATCCTGCACAGTGCCGCACGCGAAGGTGCGGCA
>CAWLAW010000056.1:0-9845 GCA_963854885.1 Gammaproteobacteria bacterium
GGATAGTTGCTTAATTCCAGGCAACAATCAGTTAGAAACTGTGCCCGATCTCGAAATCGTTAAGTCACTCATCGCACTAAATAGCAAGATTTGAACAATTAGCTACCCAGACTAGTGACGACATTCCGTCGGAGGGACGAGATCGGTGTGACGGAAGTCGAGATAGAATCGCTCAAACCAGTTGTTCGGTTGAAACAGAACGGGGAAGGCATTTTGGAACGCAGCCTCGGAATCGATTTCGTAAACCTTGTCGCTTATGCGGATGGCGAGTGGTAGCGGAATATTAGGGTTCTCGAACAGGTAGTGCTGGAACTTAAATCGTACGGTACCCATGTTTTTCTCCATCAAGTAGGCGAAATGTCGGGTGTTTGGGTACAAAATCTCAACCACCGCCTTTTGATAGTCGAACAAATACAATGGCCTCGTGACTATGTAGTGATTCGATGCTCCTCCGGCAGTTTGCAAACCGCTAAACATTTGTACAACACCATGGGTCCGCAGCCCTATATAGGGCCCACAACAGTGAACAAAAAACAAAACAGACAGGCTGTTGATTGCCCAATTCTGTGAAACTAGACGGGGCCTTTCCCCACCCGGAAGGAGTTTCCCGTACAACACAGCGAAAGCGAAAAATAAGCCCCCGTAAAGCGCGAATAAGAAATTTATTCCTACCCATTTTGCGGTCATCGCGAAATAGAACTGCAACATAACGAGCAACGTCGTTACAAAAATTACAACGTTGGCATTCTTGCTTTGTTCGGAGAGGTACCTCGAACGCACGAATCGAGAAAATGCGTCGTCGGGCAGAAACAGGCAATGCAAGGCTAACGCAAATGTCGAAAAATGCGCAAGTGTCCCGAAAGCGGATATGCCGATCATTAAATGCAAGGAAACGCCGGTGAGTACACCCAAGTACTTAAAGCGCCTCGTCAATAGCATTACCATCGCGGCAAATTCAATAATCAACGTTCCATAAATTGCGCTGTACTGTAACCAGGCGCTGTCGTGCCAGCCGGTCGGAAACGGCAAGCCGTCGAGAAACGGTATTGCGCAGCTCGTTGCAGGGCTTAAGAATACGGGATTTATTTTGTGAAACGTGCCAAAAAAGTACATCACGATCAAAAGCCATCGACCCAATGGCGCAAAGTTCTGATATACAACGGCCATGTCCGGATTGAACGTTCGATGACGCAACGCAGGTCCCAAATAACAAATAAAGACCCCGAAGAACATCACCATTTCCATAAACGCGTGCGTCGGTACGAACGGCATACGCAGGGCCACGACGATCGTTTCGGTTAAAGCGAGCAAACCAACAATCCAAGAGCGCGAGGGATAGCACGCAGCGATTAGTGCAATCACGCAAGCGACAACAACCGCAGGAGTGTGAAGCGGATCGCTTTGTAACCAATAAGCGACAATCTCGCGCGCGGAACTCGTGTGGTGCCAAATGACCGCAAGCGCCAACATCCAGATAAACATCGCTGCCTGCAGACGAACCGCTGAGGGCTGAATAGCTTGAACTGTGCTTGAATTATTCAAAGGAACGTAACACCCTTAATTTCGTTTTCGCGCTCCAAGCTGACGCACGAGATCATCTTCACGGCCGTTCTCAATCCTCGTTTCTTAGGCGCGGTACTATACGAGGATTGTCGGCCACCCAATTGATGATCTAAGCTTACGTTAGGGTGTATCGGGTTTAAAGTTCGTTTAACTACAAATTTGAACCGCTGAACGTTATTCAAGATCGAAACTATATCCGTTAGCCTATTCTTTCCGACATGTCCGAGGGGTAAAAATTGTGACAGACGAGCAAAATAATTCTGCAGAAAATGACCTGTTAGACGCGATTATTATTGGCGCGGGGGTAACGGGGATCTACCAGTTACATCGTCTGAAGGAACTCGGATTCAAGGCGAAGATATATGAAGGTGGCGGCGGAGTCGGCGGCACGTGGTACTGGAACCGCTATCCAGGTGCGCGATTTGATTCCGAAAGCTACACCTATGGTTATGAATTCTCTCAAGAACTCTTAAAAGAATGGGAATGGAAGGAACATTTTTCTGGGCAACCGGAAAACGAGCGATATCTGAACTATGTTACGGATAAATTCGAGCTGCGCCCGCACATTCGCTTCAATTCCCTGATAACTGCTGCGGTTTTCGATTCGGCAACAAATTTGTGGAGCGTGACGACTAGCGACGGCCATCAAACAAAAGCCAGGTTCGTCATTGCTGCCGTCGGTATATTGTCAGCCCATCATTTTCCAGATATTCCTGGTATTGCAGATTTTCGCGGCGAGTCGTTCCACACCTCGCGATGGCCTCACGACGAAATTGATTTCAAAAATAAGCGCGTTGGCATCATAGGAAGTGGCGCAACAGCCGTGCAGCTCATTCCGGAACTTGCAAAACGAGTCGGTCATCTAAGTGTGTTCCAGCGCTCGCCAAATTGGTGTTTACCGTTGCGGAATTCGGAGATTGACGCGCAGACACAAAAAGAGATTCAGGCGAGCTATCCCGAAATTTTTAAGCGCTGCCGCGAAACATATGCAGGGTTTATTCACGATGCCGACCCCCGCTCTGCGTTAGAAGTCTCACCAGAAGTCCGAGAAGCGCACTACGAGGAAATTTGGGCCAAACCTGGATTTGCGAAATGGCACGCGAATTTTTACGACATCGCGAGTAACCCCGAGGCGAATGAGACTTACGCAAAATTCATTCGCAAGAAAATCCGGGCGCGGATTAACGATCCAGCAATCGCAGATTTACTTATCCCTACCGATCATCCGTTTGGATCGAAGCGCGTTCCTTTGGAAACGCACTACTACGAAACCTACAATGAGGATCATGTGCAACTCGTTGACGTGCGCACGAACCCCATCGAGCGAATTACTGAAACCGGTATCAAAACGACCGCCGAAGAATTCGAACTGGACATAATTATCTACGCGACTGGGTTCGATGCGATTACCGGAGAACTCACTCGAATGGATATTCGTGGTGCATCGGGAGAGACATTTAACGATGCGTGGTCTGATGGGCCGCAAACTTATCTGACGGTACAAACGGCAGGATTTCCGAATTTTTTTATTGCCAATGGTGCGATTTTTTGCAACGTACCGCGCTGTGCCGAAATCGTCGTGGAGTGGCTTAGCGATTGCATCGAGCATATGCGTGAACAAGGCTACGAGCGGATCGAAACGACAGCAGATGCGCAAGCGGAATGGACTGAAGAAGCAAACCGTCTTACCGAAGGGTTTTTATTCTCGGAAACTGATGCTCACTCTTGGTTCATGGGCACAAACATTCCGGGCAAAGCACGGAATTTCTCGCTCTACGCTGGTGGCGCAGTCACGTTCCGCGAGAAGTGCGCAGATGTCACGGCCAATGGCTATAAGGGATTTGAGTTTTCGTAGATTTCGGTCGGTTTCGTGCTGCCATTTTGTAAAAGCAGCGCGATTCTACCGAACTGAATTCTTTGATCCAGCGCGCACCGGTCTAAAGCTGAACCGTCATACCTGTCGGTTTGTAAAAAGGGCCGTTCCCGGCCGTCTGTTAGGTGATCTCGATTGCGAAACCAGCTTCTGGAACAGATTGATCGGTTCGAAGCACAAGCGGCACAAGGGATTTATTCGCACTTCGCGCATCGACGAGCTCTTGCGGATCGAAAAATTCGCCACGCTGATTCGCAGCAAATGCCGGACCTTCCATAAATTTTACTGCGTCATCTAAGTGAAGTACGTCGACTTGAAATTCCATCCCATTACCATCTGGATCGGCGTAGTACATCGACAGAGTTAAACCATGCCGCAAACAATAAGTTGGCAGAGTCCCGTTGTCCTTCATCGAAACATATTGGTTTAACAGTTCGTCCAACGTCGCCCACGTATACGAAACGTGATGCACCCCTTCAGTGGAAGACATTAGGGAGTTTTCCTTGTCTTCGTAACCCTGAGGCAGCGGCCCAAGATTCAGAAAAGCGAATCGGTGATGCTCTTCGTCGTAACTGAGAAACGCTAGTTCATCGGATCGGTTTTGGATTTTCGCGTCGAAAACATTAACGTACCAATCGATCATTTCTTCAAAGCGATGAGTTTTGTATACAATGTGCGCAAACTTGCTTGGAGCCGACATATTTGTGTCCTTTTCCAGTTTTAGCGTCTAACCATCAATAGTGGACGAATCGAATATAGCGCTCTGGCGCGCGCCTTACTAGGCACTTCGGTTTCGCCCGGTAAATCGCGAGCGCAGATGCCCGCCGACGAACGATCGAACCCTTCTTTTGCGCGAGCTAAACCGCTGGGCCAATTGTCGAAGCGCAGTCGATAAAATGATCGGAGCTGATGGCGTAACGAATTGACGTTCGAGTTCGAGTGAAACTATCGGCGTAGTCGCGAGGAAAAGGCAACATACAGCTTTCGACGGGAGGATTCGACATCGATTGATGCGTACAATAACTGCTTAAACCCTTTCGTGAGAAAACAAACATGGATTTTGGAATTAAAGGTAAATGTGCAGCGATTGCGGCGGGTTCGGCAGGCCTAGGCTTAGGCGCGGCAAAAGCGCTCTCCGCCGAAGGCGTACGCGTCGCAATATGTGGACGAGATAAGGATCGCTTGGACGCAGCAGTTAAGCTTCTCGGCGGCAATGCAATCGCGATCGAGGGTGATATGTCATCAGCGCAAGGTGGTGTGGATTTCATCGAAGCCGCGACCCGAGAGCTCGGTCAAATCGATATTTTAGTCACCAACGCCGGCGGCCCGCCGCCAGGAACATTTGCCACCACAGAACCGGAGCACTATCGGCTCGCCCTCGAAATGAATTGCTTGGCCATGATCGAAATGTGCCGTAGCGCAATCCCCGGAATGCGTGAACGTGGTTGGGGTCGTGTCTGCGCGATTACTAGCGTCGGGGTCAAGCAGCCCATCGGCATATTGTTGGCCAGTTCGATAGCGCGTGCCGGATTAACGAGCTTTCTGAAAATCACCGCGCGTGAAGTCGCTGGTGACGGTGTGACGGTTAATTCCTGCCAACCGGGAACGCATTGGACCGATCGCGTTAAGAAAATTATTCCGACCCAGGAAGCCGCAGCAAAAAGCATCCCGACTGGGGTTACCGGTGATCCCGATGATTTTGGCTCTGCAGTCGCGTTTCTTTGTTCCGAACAAGCGAAATTTATTACCGGGACTGGATTACTAGTCGACGGCGGCCAAGCAACCGGCCTATTGGATTAACGGTTAAAAAAGAAATGTGACGCGCGCTTCGAGACTCCAATCGGACCGATCTCGCTTGTCTATCATCGGAGTTTGAAAGCGCAGCGAACCTACTTTGCCGTCGCCGATTGCCCGTCCGAGTTCCATATCGAACGGAAACGTGAAATCGTGATCGTCTTTCCAATCGCGGCGTATCGTTGGAAAAAACGCGACAAAGGAATTTCCTGGCATCCGGATATTTAGTATCGGAACAAGTTGTAGCTCTGCGATATCGTCGCGATCGTCGTCACCGCCAAAACCAAATTGATTGCGCATACCTAGCCCGAAGAAACTACCGGGCGGCAGCCAGCTCGGAAAATGTAAGACCACCCCGATCGGCACCACGCTGTACTTACCCGTGCCAAGCTGATCTTGCGTCGCCGTGGGGAATACCGTCCGTAATCCGAAACCGACTGAAGTTTTGCCTTTGCTCGGCGGAATGAAAAATGCCTGGGTTAGCAAATCACCGAAACCTTCTTCGGTCTCGCCATCCAAATTATCGGAACTCGGTAGGTCACTAAAGAAGAGCCCTTGGCTGATCCGAGTATTGAGTTTCCAGCCGTTGCCGAGAAGAATCGGATGGTCGACCCGCGCGGTCAGCTTGATGAGTTCAAGATCGCTGGTGATTTGTTCGTACTTCGCGCGCAAATCTAAGCGGGAACGCGGACGAGTCGCGTCTTGACCCAAGTTATCGCTCTCTTCTGCCGCGAAAACGGTCGTCGCGGTGGCAGCGACCAGTACGGAGGCTAAAATTGCTTTAGGAAATGTGCGCATGTCGTCCGGGTAATTTTTAGTCCGAACGAATTCAATGTTAGGACGTTTTCGTATTAGAACGGATCAATTATGCCGCGAAATCAGCGCGCAGCGCTACTCAAAACCGGTCACGATACGGTGCCTGTTCGTGTCGCTCGGCGCAGTGGGCTTGTACAGCGAAAGACGAAATACAGATCGTTTGAGAAGTGTTCGCAGGCACAAGCCTAACAGCCAAACCCTAAGCGCGATCGCTAAATCATTGGCATCAAATTGTCGACCGCTAGGCGTCACTCATAGGTTAGTTTTTGAGCCCACCGCCGGCTATGTAGTTTATTTGCAGCGTTCAGTAACGGCAGCGGTTCGATTCGGGGCTTTAAGCTCCTACTGTTGAAGCGTCACTAGCTCGGTTTAGATCGATCCAATGCTCGTGCCACCGCAGACAAACAAATTCTGACCGGTGACAAATCCATTGTCTTTATCGATGAAGAACATCACCGCCCTGGCGACATCGGCCGGTAACCCGAGCCGTCCGACGGGAATATTTTTTGCCATTTCACGCATAGCGGGACTGTCTTCTGGCACGACGTCGTGGAACATTTCAGTCGCTTCGATTGGCCCGGGCGCAATTGTGTTCACCGTAATACCGGATGACGCAAGTTCAAGCGCCCACGTTCTTGCCATGGCTATTTGTCCTGCTTTGGTCGCCGCGTACGATGTTCGATTCGCCATGCCAACGGACGCTCGGGAAGACATGATCACAATGCGCCCGAAATGCCTGGCCTTCATTCGAGGGATTAACGCTTGGGCTATTTGAATCGCCGCACCGAGATGGAGTTGATTGAGTTTGTCGAGATCGTCAAGAGCAACATCCATGACGAAGTCTGGTTGGATAATCCCGGCGTTGTGAATAAACGTCTGGGCGTTACATTTTTCGAGCTGCACGCAGACCTCAGCAAGTGCCGCACGGTCGGTTAGATCAATCTCAATATCTGTAATATTTGGACTAATAATAGGTACTTCGCGGCGCGCGAGGTTGATTACCCCATAGCCGCTCGCCAACAAGTCCTGCACAATTTTCAGACCAATGCCGCTACTGCCGCCCGTGATGACAACGTTTGGGATCTCATTCATGGAAAGTCGAAAACTTATCTTGTAATGCTTGAAATTCGTGCCCTTCGGCAAGCGCCCCAAGAACGCCGTCACCGAGAACATCATTAATCGCGACTATGGTCACTTCGGTGCCGCCCCGGAGCGGTTCGAGCACATGTGCAAACACGATCGAACCCGCGTCCATTTCAATCGATGCGATCGCCCATGGCCCGCCATGTTCAAAGTCGTCCGCGAAACTGCGATGCACGACGACGCTCGCGACCACACGGCCGCCTCGATTGCACTCCCGAATCTCGATATCGTCGCTCAAACAACGACGACAAATATCGCGAGGCGGGTACTGGACTCCTCCGCACGATGTGCAACAGGGCAGCTCAAACTTCCCGTCACCGAGAGTGGCGCTTAATGCAGCGCCTGGAATCGATCGTGGACGAGATAGACGATCAGACATTGCCAGCTGACAGAATTGCCGCGCTGCTACACAGTCCGCGGTCGTAGTTAATCATGCCGAAACCGGTCACCAACGCGTTCATCGGCGACTTGACCTGATTTGCACCTGCGCTGTTCGTCAATTGGCGAATCGCCTCCACGATGCCGAGGAATCCGCCTGCCGCGCCAGCTTGGCCGACCGATAGTTGCCCGCCACTCGTATTGTGTGCCGGGCCATCGCTATCGAATCTTAGTTCATTATCTTGGACGTATTGCACCGCCTGCCCTTCACGGCACAATTGCATTCCTTCGAACTGCATCATCACAACGACCGGGTAGTCGTCATAGGTTTCAATTATATTGATATCCTTTGCGGCCATATGCGCTTGCTCGTAAAGCGCGGTCCCGTGCTTCGACCACCCGGATCGTAGTTGCACAAGATCATCAGCAAAGGCATTGAAACTTTCAAATGCGCCTTTCAAATAAACATAAGGCAACTGCAACTCACGGGCTTGTGCTTCGCGCATTACCAAAAACCCGTCTGCGCCCGCACAGGGCATCACGCAATCGAATAAATGCAGCGGCTCGACTACCGGCCGCGCATCCATGTACTGGCTCAACGTCAACGTTTTGCCGCCGAGTAAGGCGTAGTCGCAGTGATTGGCGTTATAGCGTTGCGCGACACAAATGCGGCCGAAATCTTCGCGTTTAGCGCCGTAGCGCTCCATATACGCAGCCGTCATGATCGCAAATGGTAAGTTTGGCCCGGCTGCGGCATATGGATAACTAGCATCCATCGTCGCCGTTGAAAAATTCGCTATTAGATCACCAAACGACGATGGGTTTGAGGTATCCGCCCCAATGCAAGCAACCACATTCGCATCGCCAGCTTGGACCGCACGGGCCGCGCGCCGCGCCGCGATCACCCCGGACGCACCACCAAACGGCAATGCTTCAAGTAAGCGCAATTCCAATCCTAAATACTCGGTGAGACTCGCGGGAGTGTCCGGGGGCAACGAAAAACTAGCGATCGCAAGACCATCAATCGCCGATTTGTCTAAGCCGCTGAGGTGCAACATTGCGGCTAAAGTATTGCCGGTAAACCATGGGACGCCGTGATCGCTATAACGTTCGTAACCGAAAGTGACCGGCGCCGTGAGTACAATGGGATCATAGCTATCGCTCACGTGATTTTTTTGCGCTTTTGATCGCGCAGATCGAACAGCACAACCGCCTCCACGGGCCCGTCCAGAAAGCTTTTTGCCAATTCCTTGATCTCATTCCGCTTAGGTTTTTGTGTGGCCGTTAACGGCAGCGCGCTGACGAACGCAATGTACCCTGGCGTCTTGAAGTACGCGAGCGATGCCATGCAATGTTGAAACATGTCGAGCGCCGTGTGTTCATTCACGGCGTCAACATCATTCAGCACGACGCAAGCCATGACTTCTTCGCCGCGAATTTCGTCTGGCACGGGGGTTACGGCCAGAGAGGCGATTGCCGGGTGCCGAGACAATACCGCTTCGACTTCGAGCGCTGCGATATTCTCGCCACTACGACGAATAATATTTTTGCGCCGATCGACGAAACACAACGATCCGTCGGCTAGCTCGCGAACGACATCACCGGTATGCCACCACCCGCCTCGCCACGCTTTGTCGGTTTCAGCATCGTTGTGGTGATAGCCGCTGAAAAATGCTTTGCGCGCGTTCTGTCCAGCCGCCCGCACCAATAATTCCCCGGCGTCGCCGCGCTCAACGTCGCTCCCAGCTTCGTCAACCAGTCGATGCTCGACCATGGCGGGATCCGGCTTACCGAAACAAGACTGGCCAACATGTCGGGGTTCGCGATTGGCAATTACGCAAGCCGCGGTCCCGGTTTCGGTCATCGCCCACGCCTCAACCAACGGAAAACCGAATCGTGCTTCGAATGCGGCGTGGTGCGCCGGATTAACCCCCGCGCCAAAACCAAACTTGATAGCGAGCTTTTCTTCGACATTGGTCGGCTCAAGTTGTAGAAGCATTGCGGGCATTACCCCAAGATAATGCATCACGGTTGCTCGGGATTCATAAACCGACTGCCACCACGACTTCGGGTGAAACCGATCGAGTTGAACAATGCAGCCGCCAGTCATAACCATCGCCATTAACGACGTTCCCATAGCGTTCATGTGAGTTAACGGTAACGGTGTAATGAGTCGCTCTGAACCAAGTGATAGCGAGCACAAACCGCCGATACGTCGATACCATCGTCCCATTTCGAGAAAGTACTCGTTCGATAGTAGACATCCTTTAGGCTGCCC
>CAWLAW010000057.1:0-9757 GCA_963854885.1 Gammaproteobacteria bacterium
GTGCGACCATCGCCGAAGGCGCTATCGCGGCCGCCCAGCGTCAATTATGAGCTCGATAAAACCGCACTTGGATAGGCATTAATTCCTGCGCATTAGTTGGCGCAATAGCCGCTTGGGCGTACGGCTTTGCGCCTTGGTTGCACCGTTTACTGGCTAGCAGCTACCGATTCCACGATCCGTTCTAGTTACTTATAGAATTTCATGAAATCCGGCTCGCGTTTTTCGTTTAACGCGTTAACGCCCTCTTGCGATTCCTCGCTGTTGTAATACAACCGCAACGCCTGCATGGCTAAGCCGCCAACCCCCCGAATCGATTCGGTATCGGCGTTGAAACTTTTCTTCGCTAGCGCAATAGCCGTCGGGCTGCGTAGATTGATTTGATCGCACCAGGATTGCACTTCGGCGTCTAATTGGTCGTCCGGCACGACGGTATTGATCAGGCCCATGGCTAGAGCCTCTTCGGCACTGTAACGCTTACACAGATACCAGATTTCGCGAGCCTTTTTTTCGCCGACAACACGGGCCAAATAAGCGGTGCCGAATCCTGGGTCGACCGAGCCCATTTTGGGGCCGACTTGTCCGAATATCGCGTTATCGGAGGCAATCGTTAAATCACAAATCGTGCACAGCACATTGCCACCGCCGATTGCATAGCCGCGGACTTTGGCGATCACAGGCTTCGGTACGTCACGTAAAACCGAATGGAGTTCTTCAACCGGCATGCCGACCGAGCCGCGGGCGTCGTTATCGCCGTACATCCCGCCTTCGTGTTCTGACTGATCGCCGCCGGTGCAAAATGCTTTATCTCCAGCACCAGTGAAGATGATCGAGCCGATATTTTTATCCCACCCGGCTTTTAGAAATGCGTCGAGCAGTTCGACCACGGTTCGCGGGCGAAAGGCATTGTATTTTTTCGGACGGTTGATACAGATGGTTGCCGTACGCCCTTCTTCGCTGTAAATAATGTCTTCGTAGTCGTTCATGGGTACTCCAGATTATGGTTTCGACGGTACCCTAACCATAGTCCGGACGCGGTAGCGCTTTCAATGGCTAGTGCTTTTGTGAGTAGCTAAACGGGCTGGCCGTTTGTGGTGCATTAGCGCGATCGGTAGAATCGACGGCCTACGACGAGCCTGCCATAATCGTTCCAAGGGCCGATGAGTAAAGTGGCTCAAAAGCGACGAAATAGCACAGATATCAAACTAACTTTAATTAGAGTTCACTAGGAGTAGGGCAATGCCAGAAGCATTTATTATCGACGCGTGCCGCACACCACGCGGAATTGGCAAGGTCGGCAAGGGCTCGCTTGCCCACCTTCATCCGCAACACCTAGCCGCGACGGTTCTGAAAGCCATCGCCGAACGCAACTCGCTGAATACCGCGGAAGTGGATGACATTATTTGGGGTACGAGTTCCCAAGCGGGCGCGCAAGGCGCGGATCTCGGGCGCATGGCAGCGCTAGATGCAGACTACGATATTCGCGCATCTGGGGTGACCTTGGACCGCTTCTGCGGATCAGGAATTACCACGGTAAACCTGGCGGCAGCGCAAATCATGGCGGGTATGGAAGATCTCGTCATAGCGGGCGGAACGGAAATGATGAGTTACACCTCGTCAACGGCCGATCCGAAGGAACCGCCAATGCTCGATAAAGGAAATTTGCGTTTGCGTGCAAAGCATCCGCAATCTCAGCAAGGAGTTTGTGCGGATGCGATCGCGACACTCGAAGGGATTGATCGAAACGCCGTTGATCAACTCGCGTTCGTTTCACAGCAACGCGCGGCCGCGGCGATCAACGATGGTCGTTTCTCTAATTCGCTCGTCAACGTAGTCAATGAAGATGGCAGCGTTGCGCTGGATCACGATGAGTTTCCGCGACCCGAAACAACGATGGAAACCTTAAGTGGCTTAAAGCCCGTTTTTGGTGCGTGGTCCGAATTTCAGGTAGACGATACGGGCGCAACATATGGCAGCTTGATTAGACAACGATATCCGCAGCTCACCGAGATTGAGGCGATCCATCACGCGGGGAATTCCTCTGGGGTCGTAGACGGCGCTGCTGCGGTGTTATTGGCATCGGCATCTTACGCAGAAAAAAACGGTTTAAAACCTCGCGCCCGAATTGTTGCAACGGCAAACATGGGCGATTGCCCGACCTTAATGCTTAACGCGCCGGTTCCTGCAGCGCTTAAGGTGCTTGATAAAGCCGGTTTAACCATCGACGATATTGATCTATTCGAAATAAACGAAGCATTTGCGGTCGTTGCGGAAAAATTCATCCGCGATTTAAATCTTGATCGAGATAAAGTTAATGTAAACGGTGGCGCGATGGCGCTGGGTCATCCAATTGGAGCGACTGGCTCGGTATTGATTGGGACGTTGCTGGATGAACTTGAACGTCAAGATAAAAAACGTGGGTTGGTAACAATGTGCGCCGCCGGCGGCATGGCGCCTGCGATTATTATCGAGCGCATTTGATCTAGGCCAACCGGCCACCTGTGAGTGTGGCCGGTTTATAACGCTTCATCCGTTTTAGCTATTGAATATGTCGCGCGTATTCATCCAGGCTTCTCAGCACAACAGTTTCGTCGGCCACGGGCAGTCTCAAAATAGCGCGAGTAGAACCGGTGTCGCGTGCAGTTTTTATCACATCACCCGATACGTGCTCGTCGCTGAGAAAGAAAAGCGATACATCGAGTGCATCTGGATCGCGGCCGAGATCTTTCATTTGCTGGTGGATGTCCGCAATGCTGCGTTTCGTCTCCTCAATATCGAAAGTCAGCGGTAGCCATCCGTCACCGTAGCGCGCGACTTGGCGTCGTCCGAAAGGCGTGTCCATTGTCCCGAGCACGACGGGCGGCCCTTGTGGGCGAACTGGTTTTGGGTATTGCCACGTTTCTTTGAAATTGACGAATTCACCGTCGAAACTCGCGCGCTCGTTTTGCCACAGTGTCCGAATTGCGTCCAGGCGTTCGCGCAATTCTCTCCAACGCGTCTCGAAAGAGACGCCGTGGTGACCCATCTCTTGGACATTCCAGCCCGCGCCGATTCCGAAAATGAATCGCCCATCGCTTAACTGATCGAGCGTCGAGATGTGTTTCGCGAGGTTGATCGGGTGGTGTTGATTAATCAATGAAATACAAGTTCCCAGACGCAGCTTAGTCGTTACTGCCGCGGCTGCCGCCAAGCTCGTAAATGGATCGGACATGTGCCGATACTCTTCGGGTAGGAAGAACCCAGCCGGGCTCATGGGCATGCCGGTTTCAGGATCGGCCTCGTCTCCAGCTGCCGGCACTGGGATATGGGTATGCTCCGGCACCCATAGCGATTCGAACCCTCTTTCTTCAGCGGCCCGCGCGAGGTGATCGGCGCGCATGGAATATTCTGTATTAAACGAAAAAACGCCGAGATGCATGGTGTTGTTCCTTATAAAAATAAAAAAGCCGCTGGCTCGTAGTGAAATCGTCCGACGAATCTACGTGCGGAATCGAGATCGCTGCTCGTGTAACCCGCGGATTGGCCGTTGATTAACTATTCGCCCATTGCGTCTGCAAGAATTCACCGATGCGGTCGATGGCTTGTTGACCTTCTTTTAACATTGGATGGAATGCGTGCCAGACGTGAACCATGTCGTCCCAAACTTCCAATGTACTGGAGACGCCATCGGCCTGTGCTTTCTCATTGAGTTTTATCGAGTCGTCTAATAACACTTCGTCGTTACCAACTTGGATGAGCAGTGGGGGCAGCGAATCGAAACTCGCGAAATTTGGCGACGCGTACGGTTGTTTTACGTCTTGTCCTTGAACATATTGCTGAACCATCTCATCCAGTCCGTTAAAGGTAACCATCGGATCTGCATCGGCGCGGGTTTCGTACGACTCGTTCGAACAAGTCAGGTCGCTCCATGGGCTAATGCAAACCGCGGCTTTTGGTAGCGGAATATTTTGGTCACGCAGCGCGAGTAATGTCGCAGCGGTTAATCCGCCGCCGGCGGAATCCCCCGCGATGGCTAAATTCTTCGGATCGAAGCCTTCTCCGCGAAGCCATTCATAGGCTGCGGCGGCGTCATCAACCGCGGCAGGAAACGCGGCTTCCGGAGCAAGCCGGTAGTCGAACATCAACACTGCCGCGTTTGTTGCGCGTGAAATCTCGCCACCGAGTGCGCGATGGGTGTTTAGCGAGCCCATTACGTAGCCACCTCCATGCAAATATAGAATTGCGCGCTCGGTATCAATACTTGGTGCGCGCAGCCATTCTGCGGGGCAGCCGGCGACGGTTAACGATTCAACGGATATGTCCTCGGCGACACGAAACGCGACTTTTTCCATTGCTTCACGGCGTTCTGCCAAGCTGACGTCAGCGTCGAGTGGTATGACTTTTTCGCGTAGCACGGCTTTGAGTCGATTAATGTCCATAATTGCGGATCCTCAGTTGGGTTGGGCTCGAGGCGTTAATTATCAATGCCTACGGTCTCAGAGTCGAACGCGGCTGCGCTGCGCTGCGTAAGCATTGCAATTACCCGATTAATCGAACCATCAGATTGCTGATTCTCCGGTCTGCGGCAATAATAGCTGGGACTATCAGCATAACGTTTAGGAGCATCATGTCAGATCAAGTTTTAGACGGTATACGAGTATTAGATTTTGGTCGCTATATCGCCGGTCCGTTTTGCGGCACGATGTTGGCGGATTTTGGCGCCGAGGTGATTAGGGTCGAGAAATTAGATGGCAGCGAGGATCGTTTCGTCGCGCCGGTCGGACCCAATGCCGGAGCGAATTTCCTAACGCTAGGGCGCAATAAAAAAGGCCTGACCCTGAACCCCATGAAACCTGAAGGTCAAGAAGTGCTTAAGCGCCTACTGCCGACAGTCGACATTGTGATCGCCAACTTGCCATTCCCGACGCTAAAAGCAATGCAAATTGATTACGATAGTTTAAAGGCAATTAAGCCTGACATTATTCTTACCATGGTCTCGGCATTCGGCATAGACGGACCGTATTCAGAGCGCGTTGGCTTCGACACCTTAGGACAAGCGATGTCGGGTGCGATGTACATGACCGGCGATGACGTGCCGCGCCGCGCCTCCGCCCCGTACGTTGATTTTGGCACGGCGCTATTTTCCGCGTTTGGGACGATGGCGGCACTGCGCGAGCGCGACAAGACAGGCCGCGGTCAGCTCGTGGAGTCGAGTCTTTTTTCAACGGCGATGACATTCATGAACTCCCAACACATTGAACAATCCGTACTGCAATTAGATCGGCCGCCGCAAGGGAATCGAGGCGTAACAGCGGCGCCGGTAGATTGTTTTAAAACATCGGATGGGTTCATATTTGTCCTCGCGATTGGCCATCCATTGTTCGAGCGATGGGCAAAATTAGTTGGTGCCGAGGAATGGATTTCCGATCCGAGGTTTGCCACTGATGAGCAGCGCGGTGACAACGCCGATCTTATTTGCGACCGGATGCAACAATGGTGCGATGGACTAACGACAGCCGAAGCGTTGGCCGGACTCGCAGAAGCGCGAATTCCTGGCGGGCCGGTGATGAATCTGCAACAGGCGCTCGATGATCCTCACGTCAATGCGCGCGGACTGCATAAATACATCGACTATCCTGGGGTGGATAAACCCGCGCCCTTAATGGATACGCCGGTTCGACTATCGGCCACCCCAGGCAGTATTCGGCATCGTGCGCCACTACTCGGCGAACACACCGATGAATTACTCGCTGAGGTAGGGTTCAGTAAGGACGATATTGAGCGGCTGCACAAATCCCGCGTGGTGTAAAAATCTACGCGAGGAATCTAGCGCGCGACACACAGAAAAAAACCCGCTCGAAAGCGGGTTAAGTCGGCGCTCCGGAAACTGCCTGTCGCAGCTTGCGGAGATTGCTGCTAATTAAGCCTGAGCGTTTTGGCCCTTTTGATTTAGCCGCAGTAGCGCGCCTGGCGTTGCACCCGTGCATTCGCCATCCTTAAACGTCACTTCGCCGTTGACCATAATCCAACGATAGCCTTCCGCACGTTGAATACGACGCCATTCATTAGCGGGGAAATCGTGGGCAATTTCGTAGTCGACTTCGGGGGTCCGGCGCAGATTTTCAAAGTCGTAAACGATGATGTCTGCTGGCGCGCCTTCACGTAAGAAGCCACGGTCAGTAAATCCCGCGGCCTGTGCAGGCAGATAACTCAAACGGTAGTGGGCTTGCTCTAAAGTGAGTTGCCCAGTTTCGCGGACCAGCCAAGTGAGCATTTCAGTTGTAAACGAACCGCCGGTAAAAAAGCGCGTATGTGCGCCGCCGTCGGAAAGCCCTGGGATGACGTGTTGGTTGCGCACGAGTTCGCCAACTTTCTTGGGATCGTTACTGCCGATATCCGCCGTTCTATACAATACCTTTAGGCCTCCGGCTACGCCGATATCAAGCATGGCGTCTATGTGATGCTTACCTTCTTTCTTGGCGATTTCACCGAGTGTGCGGCCCACATATTTTTCGAGATCGGGATAGCCCGGGGTTGCCTCGATGATAATCCCTTCGATCGGTCCGCCGACCCCAGTGGTGACTAATTGATCCTCTTCGGCAATCATTTCTTTGCGGATTTTAGGGTCTGCCAATTTGACCATGCGTTCTTCTAACGTACCGACTGTAGCGACACTCCATGCCGGGCTGGAATCGTATAAGTTCCAATCTTCCAAAGTGAAAATAAACGGCGCGCGAACAGTTACGGCTTGGCCATAAACACGCAGTCCGCGTTCGAAGCAGCTGTCTATCCAGGCCATCGTATCGTTGTGTATGTTTTCTTCGCCCTCTACGTCCGAGGCGATTAAAGCATTAAACAAAACCGGTCGTCCGGTTCGTCGAGCGACTTCTTCGATGAACAGTCGATCCTCATTCTGAGCGTTACTACTAACGGCGTCTCCGTTTTTCGCGTTCAGCAATTGAATAAATCCGTCGCCGCGCTTGCCGAGTAAATCACTGAAAGCAAGCAAAGTTTCGTCCGGCACGACATCCGTTGGCATCGGGGTGCCGTCGAAGTCCGATTGCACTGAATTGACACCAAAGCGCTGGAAGCTGAAGCCCATCATGCCCGCGTCCATGGCCTCATCGATGAGACGATTCATTTCTCCTTGTTCGTCGGCGGTTGCCTGGCGGCCCGCTTTCGCTCCTTCGAGTCCGAGCACATAGACAAGCAGCGGATTGAGTGGCACGTAGCTTAAAATGTTCACGCCTTTCGGTAGCGCGTCTAGGTGATCCATCCATTCGGGGAGCGATTCCCAATCCCAATCTAATCCCATGCCTTCGACCATTGTGTCGTAGGGGATCTGTTCCGTTCGAACCATCATTTGCAGTAAACGTTCGCGACTTTCTTTGCGCGCCGGTGCGAAGCCGAATCCACAGTTACCAATTGCCACGGATGTAACGCCATGCCAGCCGGAGATCGTGCAGTATGGATCCCAATGAATTTGTGCGTCGTAGTGGGTATGCAAATCGACAAAGCCCGGCGCGACGATGAGACCTTTGGCATCAATCACCTCATCCGCGTCGGCCGCATCGATACGGCCCATCTTCGCTATCTTTCCGTCCTTGATGGCGATGTCGCCTGGATGTCGCGGTAGTCCTGTGCCGTCGATGACCGTGCCGTTCTTAATTACTGTGTCGAATTTTGCCATAGCGGTTCTCCCTTCTGTGCGAACGCACGCTGGGGCTATTAACCCCGGGTTTGGGTAATGCGCTAGCAAGTAAAAATATAGCTCGATTTGCGCATTGAGCCTAGCCTAATGTTGGCGTAAAAACACTCGCTTTGGGCGACGAAAAATGCTGCCGTGCAGCACTTTTCCTAAGGGCATTGTGCGGCCTCAGTTTCGCGTGCGAAAGTCTGATCGCGCCGCGAGAGTTGGTCTCGCAATTCTATAATTTACAGTGCCGTGGACAAGTCTCTCGGGCAAACTTAACCTACCCGGCTGCGTTGCCCGTCCGTGTAGGCATGGTTTAGACTGGGCATTGAATCGACCGACGGCGACAACGCCGTCGACAATTATCTAAGACAAAGTGGAGCGAACTACCATGGCGGAAAAAGGAGCGTGCTTTTGCGGCGCGATTGAATTTGAAGTATCAGGTGAAGCCCAAGTAATGGGTTTTTGCCATTGCGACGATTGCACCAAGTGGGCTGGTGCGCCGGTTAGCGCGTTCAGCTTATGGGCCGGTGATGCAGTGTCTGTAACAAAAGGCGCGGAGAATATCGGCACGTTTGCGAAAACTGATGCGAGTCACCGTAAATTTTGTAAGACCTGCGGCGGGCATGTGTTCACCGAACATCCGGGTTTGAGTATGTACGATGTCTACTTAAACACCGTGCCTGGTGTCGCTCACAATCCGTCCTTGCACGTGTACTACGGTGAGAAGACCGTGACGATGAAGGACGGCTTACCCAAGTACAAAGACATGCCGGCCGACTTCGGCGGATCCGGGGACACCATAGCCGATTAATCGCGGTTAGTTAGATGAACGGAAACCGGCGGATATTATTTTGATAATTTTATCCGCTGGTCACCGACGTTTCCATACCAACACAACGCGATGCAATGTTTGTTCATACGACGTTGTGCGATGCGCGGCGCGAGACGCGTGCGATCGGACTCGGTCGGATCCTCAATTTCAATTCCAATTCCAGTCAATTTTAACTTGAACGACGCACGGCCGAGTCCAGCGATTCTGGTTTAGCGCGCTCAAAAACCGATCGGGAGCGCTTTCGATTATGACCGAGGAACTCGACGTAAGCTTGCTGCTTGACAGCGAAATTGCCAATGCCTTGGCTGATTTAAATCTAAAATTTGATACCCTCTCTCATCAGACCTTACCGCGCATTCGTAAAGGCTTGGCACGCCTGCCTCCGATGCCGGTGTCAGATAAAGTAGTCCGCCTCGACCATAAGATCCCGGAGCGCGACGGCGTTAGCGTACGCGCGCATCGCCCAAAAGCGTCGACTGGTAAGTTGCCGTGCATTTATTGGATGCACGGAGGCGGCATGGTTGTCGGTAGCAACATCAATGACGATCCTCGGTTCGACGCCTGGTGCCCGCGTCTTAACTGTGCGGCTGTTTCCGTAGAGTACGGGTTGGCGCCCGAGCACGTTTATCCCGGACCTTTGGAAGACTGTTATGCGGGTCTACTGTGGGTCGTTGAAAATTCAGAATCTTTGGGCATCGACCGAACAAAAATTGGCATTGGCGGTGCTAGCGCAGGCGCGGGATTAGCCGCCGGATTGGCGCTCCTGGTCCGCGATCGCGGCGAAATACCGCTAGCATTTCAAACACTAATCTATCCGATGCTCGACGATCGGCAAATAACCGTTTCCAGCCAATGGAATGATCCGGTCTGGCCGCCAAATTCAAATCGCTTTGGCTGGGACTGTTACCTCGGTGATCTTCAGACGGACAATGTTCCAGCCTATGCCGCGCCGGCTCGAGCAACTGATTTAAGCAATCTGCCGCCGACATTTATTAATGTCGGTGCGCTCGATGGATTTTGCGACGAAGACGTCGACTACGCGACCCGACTGCGTCACGCAGGCGTACCTGTTGAGTTACATGTTTATCCCGGTGCGCCGCATGGATTCGACTCGTTGGCCCCGAATACCAAAGTCGCGAAACGCGCAAACGAAGATCTACTGCTTTGGTTGACGACGCAACTGGGTAAATGACTAACAACATTAACCACGATGACCCTAATCTATTGAGTTTCTGCCGTTAAACTTGGGGTTT
>CAWLAW010000058.1:0-9692 GCA_963854885.1 Gammaproteobacteria bacterium
TGACTCGTTCCGCCCTGGGGTAGTTGCGCGACTCGGGATCGGATACGCGGATGTATACGAGCGAAATCCGCGCATCGTCTATTGCTCACTGTCCGCGTTCGGGCAGAGCGGATCGCTTGCACAACGGCCATCACACGATCTGGGCGCGCAAGCATTCACCGGCACATTAAGCTTAATGCAACCTGACGATCGCCCCCCCAGCCTTCCCGCAAGCCCGACAGCGGACGTCGCACTCGGATCGCTCGCATTGGTTGGGATCATGATGGCACTTTATCGACGCGAGAAAACCGGCCAGGGAGATTTCATCGATATGTCGATGACTGACTCCTTAATGTCTTGGAACCCCCACATTATCAGCAATGTGTTGGCTGCCGATCGGCCCCCAGAACTTGAAAAAGAACGTTTATACGGTGGCGCCGCGTTCTATAATGCCTACGCAACTGCAGACGGCCGTTTCATCGTGCTGTCCGGCGCTGAGATGAATTTCGTTGAGAATCTACTCACCGCACTCGGGAGGCCGGATCTTATTGAGGTGTGCAAACTACCTTGGGGTCCGGCACAAGATCCGGTAAAGGCATTTTTGCGCGATACATTTGCGACGCGCGCTCTAGAGGAGTGGGATACATGGCTTGCCGATGTTGGCGTCTGCTACGCGCCAGTACTCGATCTTCACGAGGCCTGGCAGCAGCCTTATTTACGCGAACGCGGTATGATTTCTCGCGGCAGTGACGGGGTCGAACGGCTCGACACACCAGTAAAATTTTCCCATGAACCCGGCCAAGCCTCAGACAAGCTTGCCGAACTTGGTGGCGACACCGAGGCGTTGCTCGAACGATTAGGCTACGATGCCCAACAACGTCAAGCATTAAGGGATAAAGGCGTCTGCTAGCAGCGCTTCAATCAATGTCCACAACCCAGCATCACTTCATTTCAAGACGGCACACGGTCGACGACCTATCCGCGGCGCAGGAATGGTTTCACTCGCGAAAATGGAGTGACGGTTTGCCAATCGTTCCGCCAACCGAGGGTCTCGTCGCTCAATGTTTAGATTGGGCATTACTTGCGCCCGATCATTTGATTGGGATCGAACCGGTACGCGAACGGGCGATTACGGCGGAGAAAGTTGCGATCAATGCCGTTATGGCGGGCTGTTTACCGATGCATTTTCCGGTCGTTGTCGCAGCGCTTACCGCCATGCTGCAAGAACCTTTTGTACTCCACGGCGCAACATCGTCAACTGGCGGTTGCGCCGTGCTCGTTGTGATCAACGGGCCGGTTAGGCTCGAGCAACAAATGGATCCGACGTTTAGCGTGCTCGGCGCATCGGATCGATCGACAACCGTTATCGGCCGAGCAATTCGCCTAGTCCTTTACAACCTACTCGATGTGCGTCCTGGAGAAGTCGACCGGTCGACGTTGGGACACCCTGGAAAAATCAGTTTCTGCTTGAGCGAGGATGAAGAGAATTCCGCTTGGCTACCACTCGCCGAAGAACGTGGGGTGCCGCATTACGCCTCTGCTGTCACGGTGATGGCCGCCGGCGCACCGCGACAGATAATGAACGAATGGACGACTCAACCAGAAGAATTACTCAATACTTACGTCGCAGAAATCAAGGCGTCCATGCGCCATTACTCGATTTGGCCCGGCAATTACGCGATTGTGATTCCGCCGCAGTTGCGCGAGCATTTCAATCAAGCGGGTTGGTCAAAGGCAATGATCCGCGAATACATTTTTGAACACGCGCGAATTCACCGGCGCGAATGGGCTGACTGCGGTAAAGGCGCAGTCGTTGCAGACAAAGGTGACCGTGAACACGCAGCCTTGCCGTCTCCAGATGATTTGTTAGTTATTGCGGCTGGTGGCCCGGCCGGCGGATTTGGTGCAGTGATACCGCCTTGGTTCGGAAAAACGAGCCGGGCTGTTACGATCGCCATTGGCGCGTGTGTTGACTGCGAAATCTGAGCTTTAGAATTAAACTAGGATCAATTGACGTGACTATAGAGTTCCTCGATCCAACGCACGAAAATCGTTTCGGCAATTTTGCGCTTGCCCCACGCTTGGCAACGTTGGAAAACGCAGTCGTCGCAATGGTGTCAAACGGGAAAAAAGGAACGATTCCATTTTTCGATACGTTGGAAGAAACGTTGCGCTCGACTTATGGCGTCGCCGAAGTTGTTCGCATAACGAAGTCGAACTACAGCACGCCCGTTGAGACTGCGTTACTCGGAGACGCCGAACGGTGGAATGCCTTGGTCGCTGGTATCGGAGACTGAGGTAGCTGCTCGTCGTGCAGTTTGCACGACGCAATTATCGGCGAGCGACTCGGCTTACCATCCGTTGGCGTGTTAACGTCGCAATTTGTCAGCGCTGGGGAGCTAATGGCGCGGGTGCTCGGCGCCGAAGGATACGAATTTACCTCCGTTAAACATCCAATTTCGAGCGCTACCGACAGCGATCTCGCGGTACTGGCAAACCAAGCCGCCAAAGCCTGCGTAAACATATTAGTCGCGAAATAGTTCACTGAATTTGTCTTAACGAGACATTGTCGCCGTATCGCGACGCACGCCAGGCGCGAGTTATTCTTGCCTGAAACGCTCTGCCCTACGCTACCCTTGGCTCGACTAAAATTCCAGTATCTTGATCGTTTAGGCTCCGCAAATTCTTTTTCGTCCAGTATTCCTCAACTCCATCGCCTCCTTGCTTATCAGCCCATTTACTTAATGTAGGCCGTTCCCCAGTTAACGAGTAGTACGGTACGGCGTAGCCGCAGGAAGTTTGTACAAGTTCCAAGTCCAATTCAAAAAACTGACGCACCCCGGTGTATTCGGGAAACAAGGGAATAAACGTCGCCCAGTCGTCACCACGTGGATGTATGACGTTCGCTTTGCCGTAGAGTCGTAGTATTAACGGGTGTTTATCGAACGAACAAAACATAACCGTCATGCGACGATTCTTCGCAACGTGCGTTGCCGTTTCATTGCCTCTACCCGTTAAGTTAAGTTTAGCCACAGCACTTTCGAATCATTGATAATCCGAAAGCTATCCATGCCTTTCGGCGAGACATTGACGAAGCCTTCGCATCCAGCTGTACCGACGAAAAACAGATACTGGTTATTAATGAACTCAACGTGTTTGTCGGATAATGCTTTAAATATCTCGGACACAATTGGTCTCCTAACTTCAAGTACAAAATTTTCCTAATTTAAAACCGCTTGCGACGAAACCCAGCTCGAGTGGCTGCAGTCTCGAGACTATTCTGCTCTAATTTCAACACCTCTAAAATTACAGTTTGGTCATCTGACCGAATCAACAACGACATTAACCGTTAGTCCCCCAAGCCGGCACCGCCGTACGAGGTCGCCGGACCTGGCCCATCGGGCGCAAGGCGTCCGCCCTCGCCGAAGTGCCCTTGTTCCGGCACGTGATTAAATTCGACCCGGATGCCGTCCGGGTCTTGAAACAAGAATGAATAGTATCCGGGGGCAAATTGTGACCCGTCTTCGGCTGGATGGACTACCGTCGCATTGAGTTCTTCCGTCACGAACCGCGCTATCGATTTAACATCCTCGACACTTCGGGCTCGAAAGCAAAAATGATGTAATCCAACAGTATCCTGATCAAACTGTCGATCTTGCTTTCCCGGCGGCGCCTCGCGTACCAATATCCCCGTGCGGCTGCCGATGCAATACAGGGTCGTTTCATTCTTGACCAGCGTTCTCATTTCGAGAAAATGGCAAAGCTTTTCCCAAAATGGAAGGCAACGCGCCGCATTGTTCACAGTAATGTGAATATGTGCGATTCCGTTTACGGTAACTGTCATGGTTGATCCCCTAGTTCTTTATCCATAAATAGTGATGCAGAGATTATCCGTTGCACAAGGTTAGCTTGTTATTAAGTATCAGCGAATTCGGGATCAAACAATTTCCTGCCGCTGTCGTGACGGTTAAATATCTCAGATTGATATCAATAATCTTGCCCTCGGTTCCAGATAGTTCGATGCGATCGCCGATTTCGCATGGTTTGTAAACGACAATCATGATCCCGGCGATAAGATTCGAAATTGCATCCTTTAGCGCGAATCCAAGTGCAAATCCCGACAACCCTAAACCCGCAACTAATGCAGAAACGTCAAACCCGAGTTTCCCAACCGCCATAATAGACGCCACGATTAACAACAGCGCGCGCTGGGAGTTCGAAAGCAGTTTGAATATTTCCGAGGTGTCCGTGTCGAATTGGGCGTCGTATTTGAGTAGTAAGCGATCGATAAAAACGCTAAGTCCATAAAATAATAAGATTACCAATAGCGCTTCAGGGATGTTGTGGACGATTTCTTTCATCGAGGTGTAGCCTCCGAATTAAATTAGCTGAGAATTGAATGAGAACCCGTGGTCAGTGCGAAAGTGGAAGAATTATTGCAGCGTATATTTCAGCGGATTACATACCGAAAACGGCTAAGTCTGGTACTGTCTAATTGATGCCGTTTCCCGACGAACCGGCGAGAAACAGGTTTAGAACTACTTCGATCTTAAATACTATTCGACTCAGCGTTTTCGGCGGCGGCTTGTTGCATGAGGGTTGCAGGGCCTTCGCTAAGTCGCGGATCGCCTGTTGGAACAAATGGGCGACCGATTTTAGCCAGCAGAATCTGCGCGTTCATTTCCGCGCCTGCAGCCCCGCGTTCCTGAATATCTGGGAACGACTCCATCAGAACTTCCGCGACGCTTTGGTAAATGCGTGCTGGGTCCCCGGCCCAACGCGGCAAGTCTGCAACTTCGCCCTCGGGAACATCCTGCAAGAAGTGTCGCGCTTGAAATTCCATCCGCTCGATATCACTTATCCCGTCGAATTCGGTGAAGCTCGCGATTTGCGTGACGACTAGTTTTTTCTCGTAGGCGATATGATCGCCGAACAAAACGGTCCAGCATTCCGTGCAGTAAAATCGGGTAGTGTCCGCATTTTCGAAGTTTAAAAATGCACCGATCTTGTCCTCGCCTTGCAGGATTACAAAATCATTTGGCAACCAGCTGCTGTCTACCCAGTGTTTCGACGGCGCACGAGGGCCGCCGCGTTTCGCCGCATAACGCAGACTAGCCGTGCAATCGTGACAGCAGCATTGCAGCCTGAATAAATCTGTTTCGCCGGGGAACTCAATTTCCACGGATTTGCATTTACAGGTGATTGTAGTCATAGCGCATTATTCCCCGATGCAGAGTGAACCGCATTTCTTGTCCAAACCTTAGTCGTTCACTCGCTCAATCCAAGAGTCCTTCGTTATGGCGGGGGGCACCACCTCCGATGTGGTCCCACGGTGCTTTCGATCCGACGTAAATATGATATTCGATATCGACGTTCGGATCGCCGTTCACCGTACCGAGAGTAACTCCGTGAACGCTATTGTTAAATACTCCAGCTAACGTCGATCCGCATTCCGAACAAAACGCAACTCCCCAGCGGCCTTCCGACCGGTAGTGTTTTAACTGTTCTTCGCCGGCAGTCCAGCGATGTGAATCCGCTTGTACGAGCGCGTAGGCAGACGCTGCACCGCTAAATGCTTTACGGCAACGCGAACAATGACAGGCGCGAGCCTCCATCAAAGGTTTTGTGACCGCGTATGTTACGGTGCCGCAAAAACAGGAACCGGTTATTTCCATGGTGGATTTTGCTCCATTTGAGTTTGTCCGAACCGACGTTCGCGCGAGCAACACGTCCACGATGAACGCAAGGCTCAGCTAAGAGCGGAATGCCTTCAGCTTACTTCGCTGTGCCCCAATAGTTGAAGCTCGCGAACTTAGGCCCCGCAAGATACCCAGACGCCATGGTCTTGATATGGAAGCCGCCTTCTTCGATGTAGCGCGGTATTGGGCGGTTCAAGTTGCAACCGCCTACAGCTTTTTTCCAATACGGGTTAATCCGCTCTTGCCATCGCTGGACGTTTTCATCCGGCGCGTCGCCGTGTTCGCAAAATACTAAGCTACCGGTTGGCTTTAGTACCCGCCGCATTTCGCCAAGCGCTTTATTCCAATCAGGAATGGTACACAGCGTGTAGGTGAGCAAAATAGTGTCGGCACTATTAGCATCGAGCGGAATTTCCTCACTGGGCAGATTGAGCCAACGGATCTCGAATGGTGCACGCGCCACATTTTTTGCGGCTTTCTTACGCATTCCCTCGGACGGCTCCAACCCCCAAACAAACTCAACTTTCTGAGTATCGTAATAAGGGATATTTAATCCCGAACCCATGCCGATCTCGAGCACTCGCCCTTCAGCGAGTGGCACAACGTGTTCACGTTGTTTGCGAATTGCCTTCATGCCGCAAGCGAAATTAATAAAATGCGGTAGGCAGTACTTCTCGTAGGCATTCATTCCATTGGTCCCCCAGTGTTACGCCAGTTCAAGCGCCTAATGTATCGTTTACCGCCCCCCGAATGCGACTACTCCGAGCCCCAAACCCGCGTTATTGAGCAATCGACTGCCAGCAGCGTTCGCGACGACGCACTGAGCTTTCGGTTCCACCAGCGCAGAACCGCCTCAGAAACCGGCTTACCAAGAAACACCGAGGGAACGAGAACCGTTGTGGCACCGACGATTATGTTCGTGAAGCCATGCAATTGATCAACACCCAGCAACATTCGGCCGACGACTTCGAGATCCATGAACACCTGACTCAGTGAAAACGCCGTGAGACTCATTTTGTCCCCAGCGAGTGACTTTAGGGCCAGTCCCGATCCTAGATGCAGCGGCGTAATCGGCATTACGTCACTTGAGTTGAAAATTTGCTCAGGTTAGTTCTTTACGTTCAATAATTGCGCGTATATTTTATGCGGCTCTGCTTCAGTCGCACCGACTAAATCGATGCTGATATTCGTTGACTCAAAATACTCGTACCACTCGGCCTCAGCGACACTCTTTTCAAATTCATGTACCTGTTCAGCACTATTGACGCCGAAAACGCCGACAAACCCTTCTTTGGGTGCTTTAGGAAGTGTTTGATCGATCTTACTCCATCCTAAGACGACCGCGCCGGCTGCGCGCCCGGCGTTTATGTAGGCATCGAGCGACTTCAAATAAGTAAGTTTCCCCTGTTCACTCAATGCATTCCACCTGGCGTTGGGGTGCCAGACGATGGCTAATATTTGCATAGAATTTACTCCGAAAGTCTCACCGAATAAACGCATCTCACAGCGTGTGCACGATTACGGAGCGGCATCTGGTTCAGAATTTATCGATCTGCACTAGTCTACAAGCGGTTGGTGAAAGTAATAACACAGTCTATCTGGCGCGAACCACGCTTGGATACGGAGTATCTCGGCGCCCTATTTCGAGCATTCCAATCGCGCTGGCATACCATTGTACTGCCACGTCAATATCATCGACCGGTAACGCGAGTACGTCGCTTTGAAATGGCGAGACGCTTTCGAACAGTGGCTTGTAGGTCATCGGGATATCTCTATCGAAAACGGAGTAATGCGGAATTCATTCTAATTCGTGCTTGAAATCGCCGTTGCTTTCAGCGCGGTTCCGCATGTCGCCTACGCCAATAATTTTCTCAAAGCACCCAGTGATTACCAGTCACTCAAGTCAGCGAACGTTCGGGCTGCGAGAAATTTCGAACGGCCTTTGGGTGCGCGCCGCCCAATTATCTGCTGGTGTATCAGTTAACTCGAATTGGGTTCAGCTTTAATGTCAATTAGCAGCCCGCCAGTGAGCTCGACTAAACGCTTCGAATCAATTCGAAACACGGCGTTTGGTGTACCGGCCGCCGCCCAAACATGTTCAAAATTCAGCAGATCGCTGTCGATGATCGTTAAGGGGGATGTGCTATGTCCGACGGGAGGTACGCCCCCGATCGCGAACCCGGTTGCTTCTCGCACGAATGCCGCAGACGCTTTCTCAATTGGTTCATCGATCACATTGCCAATCTTAATCTCATCGACTCGGTTATTACCCGCGGCTAATACCAGCACGATTTTACCGGAATTTGCGCCTCGAAATATGAGGCTCTTTACAATTTCCGGGACGCGACATCCGATTGCGGCGGCGGCCTCCTTGGCGGATCGAGTCGATTCAGGAAGCTCTTGGACTTGGCAGTCCAGGCCAGCCGCCTCGAGTGCAAGTTGAACTGCTTTTGCGCTTGTTTTCACCTTACATCGGCCTCGATTTCACACTGACGGTTTAGGGTTTCGCATTGCGGCGTCCAAATCTACGCTTGGGCGATGTAGTTTACCGCTGCTCGGTGAGTGGGTGCCCGATACGCCATAGAACGCCGGTCGGATCAATTAACCTAAAGTCGTGCAAACCCCAATCGCGATCTTCCGGAAATTCGTCGATAGCATCGATGAGTGGCGTGATAAACGAGCCCGACTACTCACTGTCCCTGGTGTTGGACCTCAAGTCGTCAACACCTTGCTCGCCGATTTACCCGAGTTAGGAAACCTCGACAACAAACAAATCGCTGCACTGGTCGGTCTAGCACCGTTCAATCACGATAGTGGCAAACGTCGCATACGCGGCGGTAGGGCGAGTGGCACAACGGTCCTATTCATGTCCATCATGACTGCCGTCCAACATAACCCGACGTTCCGAGATATGGTTCAGCGGTTGCTCGCTGCCGGCAAATTGAAAAAAGTAGCGCTCATTGCCTGCATGAGAAAGATAATCACGATCCTCAATGCGATGATTAAGAACCAAACAAATTGGAATCAAAGAACCGCTTAACAGGTTGACGGCCCATCACAGTCGCTGGTTAGGACGAATTGTCATTGCCATGATAAATCCGGTTTTCGATCATGCGCCACGCAATCTCTAAGATACAAATTGATTAAGCTCTGATAAGGAATTCCTGTTTCTTCAGCCATACCTTTGAAATAGCCGATAACGTCGTCACCCATCCGGATCGTAACCTGGCGTTTGAGTTTTGACGCGTATGGATTCTTACGCGACTTCATTTTCGACAAATCATATTCTTTTTTCATTTGAACGGGCCTTCGTAGTAACTGCGCTCCTTTCGGGTCGCTTTTCTGGCTGAAATAATCCGGATCGTTTCTCCGTCTGATTTTTCACAATGGCAAACGATGAGGATCCGAGAACGGTTACTCATGCCAAGCATAATGAATCGTTCGTCGATATCCGAATGTTCTTCGTCAAAATACTGTCTTGCGAAGTCGTCGTAAAATATCGACTGAGCTTCTTCGAAGGAAACTCTGTGTTTCCTCTCGTTCGCCCTTGATTTCGATGCGCTCCATTCGAATTCGATCATACATACAGTGTATGTACAGACTGAAGGATGTCAATATTCGTCCTAACGTTGCGCTAACCTGCCCGCAGCAGGCGCGCGTTTTGAGGTGAGGATAACTTCCGCCTCAAAACGCGCGCCTGTTGAGGGTCAGTGTTGAGCGCTTTGTTGGACGAAGCCGCTACGCGGCAGAAAAAAGACACCATCATGGTTAACCTTCTAGAAGTGCTCAATCCTGGGCACGTTGATTTTGGAGATCACCATGGAAGCTAGCGAACAAAAACGTTTCGATGTCCTCTACAACAAGCACCTCAGAGCCTTGAAACTGAAAGGCTTGAGCGATAAAACTATTGATGTCTATTCCCGCGCCGTACGACGGATTGCACATCGCTACGATTGTTGCCCTGACAACCTCACCATCGAGCAACTGGAAACTTACTTCGCCCAGCTAGTCGAT
>CAWLAW010000059.1:0-9684 GCA_963854885.1 Gammaproteobacteria bacterium
ATCTATTTCAAAAACGCCGTCGCCGATTCAACCGTTGCGTAAGGAGCCGATAAAGCTGCCATAAACGAGCTGTGCACATCCGCGGCTTTAATGGTCTTGTCTTTGAACACCAAATCAGGAGTCGCAAAGACGTCTTCGACGACAGTGCAATTAAATCCGAGATCAAACGCTGCGGGCGTCGTCGCATCAATGCACATGTGGCTCATCGCGCCGACAATCACAAAGTCTTGGACCCCTTTATCGCGTGCATCGTTTCGAGACCCGTCAATCGAATCGAGTTTGGAAAGTTCTTTTGCACAATGGCTTCGCCATCTTTTGGACTAACGGATTCATTGTGCTCTGCGCCAGCGGTTCCCGGCACAAAGAATGTGGCTTCGGGTTTGGCCGCAAGGTGTTGTATATGAAAAATCGGCTTTCCTTGCGAGCGGAAAGCATCCAGTACGTTTCGGGACTTGCTAGCAGCGTCTTTCATGCCAACCAACTCCATGGTGCCGCCGGGAAAGTAGTGAAGTGGTCTACTGAAATTGGACACTGATTTAAGGCGTTAAAATGCCATAGCGAGGTGAAAAATGACAACAGAGAATCAGGCAAGACGAAAACAGACTGAAGAATTCAAACGTGAGGCGGTGGCGCTTGTTACGGAGCAGGGCTACAAATTGTCCGAAGCGGCGCGTAGCGTCGATGTTAATGTGAATTTTCTGAGCAAATCGCGTGATCGGTTTGCGGAAGAAGCGGCAGGGACACGATTGACTGGCGATAAACGCGATGAACTGAAGCAGTTACGTAAAGAAAACAAGCTGCTAAAAATGGAAAAGGAAATTTTAAAAAAAGCGAGTCAGTACTTCGCGAAGGAAATGAGATCGACTGCAAGGACGCAGGGGATAGAGTAACGCAGGAGCAGTTGCCGAGAAGTACGCATTTATTCATTCAAATGCGGCAAGCTTTCCCGTGACTCACCTAACTAGGTCTGAGGAATGGACTGACGGTCAACTGGTTCGAACTCGAGAGGCAGCAATCGCTGAGGTTCGGACTTATATCGCGACGTATTACAACTCAAAACGTTTACACTCAACGTTGAGTTGTACGGCTCCGATCGATTATGAAAACGTCCTTAACAATGTGTCCGGAATCAGTTGGCCACTACAACTGGCTAGGGTATCGCACTCGATTGCTGGAATTTCTCTGCGAGGAGTTCGGCTCTGATATTTGGTCACGTCACCAGAGCGCCTACGAAGTAGGCTTTGTCGAGTACATCAATGAACAACTCGTTGATCCGCACGTCGAGGCATCTTGGGCCGCAGCAAAAGTTCGCCAAGGCGCGAATGATGAGAAGTAATGGGAAAGGATAGTCAATGAATTGGGCAGCAATATCCGGGATCGCGGAATCTATCGGCGCGATCGGCGTTATCGGATCACTCATTTATGTCGGTTTTCAGATCCGCCAGATCACCGTCGCCGCGGAGCGCACAAACGCACGTCTCACGGCATCGGATCACGCACGCGCCGTGCAAAGTATGCAAGATGAGCAAGTCGCAGATATTGTATTGCGAGGTCTAACGGATCTCGAGAGCTTAACCCCGGTTGAATTGTATCGCTTTGATCTCGCATTCACCGGTTGGCTAGAAGCGATAGAGCAGGCACACGCCGACTATCGCCTTGGCGTGTTCCCACACGAACTAATCACCGTGTAGCGAAATCGGATGAGTGGGGTTCTCGACAGTGCGGGCGGTAGAGCATGGTGGGCGACCAGAAAACCCTGGTTTAGTTAGCCATTTCAGTGTGAAATCGATGAAATACTAGAGAATCCCCCTGAGGAAATGATAAACGCACGGATTGTCCAGACAGAAACGGACGCATCGCAATAACAACTTCGATGCGTTTAAATCAATAACATTGGCACCGGAGACGATTTAAAATGGCGACAGTTAAAGATCGGAATGACGACGAGATCGCGGTGATCCGCGAGATTGCGGAAAGCGGGCAGGACAAGCCCGTACTAATGTTAAACCTCAATCGATACTCCGCTGATGCAGGTTTCCCGAACGGGGATCTGTACACGAGCTATATCACCGGACTTGAACGTTTCGTGCCCGTGGTTGGCGCGAAAATATTGTGGCGGCATTCCGTTCTAGGCCAACCGATCGGTGATCAAAAATTGGATGAGGCGCTCGCCGCTTGGTATCCAAGCCATCAAGCGTTTTTGGATCTATTTCGTGCGCCGGGATCCGAAGAGAATTTCCGTTTACGCGGCTTGGCGGTCGAATATGCGGTGATCCATCGGTTCGCTGGAGACGTCGCGCCATTCGCCCCGAGCGAATAAATGCTGAGACGGCCTGATCTATCGCATCGTCTCAATCGAAGTTACGCAGCGAACAATTCGTCGACTAACCTGCTTGCGTGTTCAATGAAGGTCGATATTGGTGCCCGCAGGCAAGATATTCAAAAATAATTCGGCCTATGATTGATCGCTCCGATTTGCCGGAACTAGTAAGAAACGAACGGTGAAATATTCATAGACGAAGAGGATCGGTGATGTGCAACTTTCTGAGACGCTGCGAGCATCACCGTCCGTGAATATCTACCTAGGCAGCAGATTTATCGTAATAACTGATCGCCGGAGGTGCGGTCAAAAACGGTCCCAGTTTATCCATTAACCCTGTTTCCGTGCGCCACGCGAGATATCTTTCTTGGTGCGGACGAGAGTCCCAAATTTCGTAAAACAACACCCGCTCGGGCTTGTCTTGATCCGTCCATATATCGAACAAAACGCAGCCGTCATAAGCACGAGTATCCGGTGCGATTTCTCCGATAAATGTTAGAAATTCATCCCTACGGGTTGGGTCGATAGAGAGGTCTATTGTTACTGCAGTCGCCATTTACGCGGCCTCCTAAATTAAAAATGTGATAAATGTAGTTCGTTCGATAGATTAGTATAGATCGCTTTACGCGGCTTCTGGCCATTACCTCCGCCCGTTGAGCGTTCTCGGGCAAATACGCTGTCACAGTTTAGCGAAAAAGTAGACGCGGCGGCTCGAGCAGTGGAATACTATACTCGGCAACACGCCAAAAAAAGGGGATAGGAACATGCCGCTTAGCATCCAACCGACCGAGGCGACACTTGGCGCATTTGTCACCGATGTCGATATCGCTGCCTTGACCGATTCGACGTGGGACGAAATTCTCGCCGCGTTTTACGAATATGGTGTGCTGATATTCCCTGCGCAAAATTTATCCGCCCGAGCACAGCTCGGATTCGCGGAACGCTTTGGGGAAATCGAAATATTGGTCGACAATCTCACCACCGTACCGATTTCCAATCAAGAAGCGGATGGTAGTCTGTTGGACGAAGACTCCCATTTCATGAAGCTGTTACTCGGGAACGAGGGTTGGCATACGGATAGCTCTTACGTGCCGTTATCTGCGAAAGCATCCGTGTTATCCGCGCACGTCGTCCCTTCAAGCGGAGGCGAGACTGAGTGGGCCGATCCGCGAGCCGGTTACGATGCGTTGGACGAAGCGACGAAGGAGCGGATCGCGGACTTAAACTCGTACCATTCTTATTTTGTATCTCAAGCCAAGATTGGGCATAAGGTGGCAGTGGGTGCGGGTTACGGTTTTTTTGAAGGCGAGCCACCGCTGCGGCCATTAACTAAGGTGCATCCAGTAACGGGTCGGAAAGCGCTGTACATCGGTCGTCATGCCGGGCAAATACCGGGACTCGAGGATAATGAAGCCGCTCAGCTACTCAACGAGCTAACGTCCATCACCTGCGCGCCGCCTCGCACGTTTTCGCATTCTTGGACCCAAGGGGATATTGCCGTGTGGGATAATCGGTGTGTCCTGCATCGGGCGCGGCCGTTTGATCATCGCGAAGTGCGCGTAATGGAACACACCCGCGTTAAAGGAGATCCTGCCACTGAGTCTGCACTCAACGCCTAGTCGGACTCGCAGTTGTCGAACCGAACGACATTAATTGGCGCTACTGCGCAAGTGATCGATTACCCAATCAAGGCAGATTGACCACCGTCCACTGGCAGACACACGCCAGTTATAAACTTCGCTTCGTCCGAGGCGAGAAACAGCGCCGCGTTCGCGACGTCCCAAGCAGAGCCCATCTGCCCACCCAGCGGCACACTCGCATTGCGACGTTGTATGAGCGCCTCGCGCTCGTGGCCGGCCGCGACATTACCTTCGATTGCCATGGGAGTGTTCATTAATCCGGGCATAATTACGTTCGCACGAATGCCATATTTAGCACCACCCGTCGCCAACGAATGCGTGTAGGCATTTAATGCCGCCTTCGACGCCTTGTAGCTCACCATGCCGATTTCGCAAACGGCGGCAATCGACGAAATATTGATGATGCTGCCTGCGCCTCGTTTGCGCATAACAGGTAAGGCGTATTTGCAGGTAAACATTACGGATTTTAGGTTGACGTGAAATATCCGATCCCAGATCTCTTCAGTAATCGACGTCGGCCCACTGTCGCCTTCGCCGATCCCGACATTGTTATGCAGCACATCCATCCGGCCATAACGATCGAGGCACGCCTCGGTAATCGATTTACATTGCGCCTCTTCGGTAATGTCTGCAACGAAGGTGCTGCCTGCACCACCGCGCTCTTCGATCATCTGTAAAGTTTCTGCGACCGATTCGGCATCTTTGTCGACCAGTAAGACGTTTGCACCTTCTTCGGCGAAACGGATAGCGGTGGCTCGTCCGTTACCAATTGTCGCGCCTGGTGTTTGACCAGCGCCAACTACGACCGCAATTTTCTCTGCCAATCTTCCCATCTGTAATGCCTCAATAGGGCTACGTGTTCCCGTAGCGTTCAACAAATTAGAACAGAGCGTTTAGTCGTCGCGTCGGTATTTGGACTAGACAAGAAATGTAATTGTTCGTCGATTCAACGCCAATGAAATCGTTCGACTAAATTAGTTTAGCATTTCCTTACCTCGGGTCTAGTTTAAACCCTGCTCGCCGCAGCTAAGCTAGCTCTATATTACTTTGAACAGAAAATCGACAATCGTCGAGCAACGCACAAATGTCCGAAGAGTCTCACCAACCGACGCTGCACGACACGGCGAGCAACTCGCAACTAGACGTCCGCGGTGCATCACCATCGCGCTGTGATTCGCGTTCGCACAATCGTGGTACGACGATTCGGCCAGTTGATCGAAGTCGCTCCGATAACTGACGGCACGATACTAATGCGCTGTTGCGATGCATGTGCAAATTATCCTGAGTATGGCGCAACGCCTGAGTAGATAAGGCGCTTTCAAACTTCAACGACTGCCGATATATTGATCTCGCCCGGATAACAACTAGCGAAACAGGATGGAAACTCGCGATGGCCGAAAAAATTGATTTTGGCATGTTTGACTGGATCGATCGTGCGCCTGGTTCAACCGCCGATTTATACGAGTCTCGCATCCAACTGATTCAACTCGCCGACGAGGCCGGGTTTTACGGCTACCACTTAGCCGAGCACCACGGCACGCCGCTCGGGATGGCGCCATCGCCGTCGCTGTTCTTCGCCTCTTTAGCGCAACGCACGAAGCAAATTCGTTTCAGCCCAATGGCGTTCTTGTTACCGATGTACCACCCGATCCGCCTCATCGAAGAAGTGTGCATGCTCGACCATCTTTCCAACGGTCGGGTTGAGCTAGGCATCAGTCGCGGCGTCTCGCCACACGAAATTAAATGCTTCGGTGTCGATCCTGACGAAACGCGAGAAATATTCACCGAGACCTTAGAGATTTTTCGTCTTGGCATGAGCGAAGATGTGCTCAACTACCGTGGCAAACATTTTGAATTTAACGATGTGCCGATGGCGGTGAAGCCATTGCAACTACCCCATCCGCCGATATGGTATCCATCGTTCAGCGAAGCGGGCGCTACCTACGCCGCAGAGAACGGCTTCCACTTTATGAGTCTTGGCCCGCCAGGACTAACGAGCCAGCTGAATAATTTGTACCGCGAAGTCGCGGCGAGACATCCCGAGGAAGCCCAAATGATGAACGCGGGTGCACCGAAATTGGGTGCGAATCGCCAATTATTTATTGCCGAGACAGAAACTGAAGCATTAGCAATCGCGAAACCGGCTTACGAATATTGGTATAAGTCGATCACGGAGTTATGGCACCGAAATTCTGATCACGCATACGATGACTTCTTCCGATGGGAATCTTGTTTGGCTGGCGAATCCATCTTAGTCGGTTCGGTCGACAAAGTTCGCGAGCAAATTCAACAGCTCGTCGCTGAGTGCGGGATCAATTATTTTATCGGCTCGTTCGCTTGGGGTTCGCTAACTCCGGAACAAAGTCGTCGCTCTTTGGAGTTGTTTATTTCCGAGATCGTGCCGAACGTTTAGGCTAATCTTCAGCCGATCCATATCGCTTAAGAAACGCTTGCCGATTTACGCTCTGCTGCCAAGTCCTGCACCGCAGGTGCGACCTTGTCGATGAAGTTTTGCAGGTATTCGGCAGACTGTTCCCAGCTCATCCCGGCCTTGGTAGCCATTAAATGGATCTCGTCGGGGGCTGCATCAGCATAAACGCAGCGTAATTCTTTTATTGCGTCATCTGCGGTAACAAATATTTTTTCCCAGCCGGGAATGTCTTCAGGTGTTTCCGGGGTATGGTCCATGAACATGGAGCTATACGGGCGCACCCCTTGCCGCTCGTAATTAAAATTATGGAAGACGCCGAGACGATGTTCCGCCCAGGCCTTTTCTGGATCGTCGGTCACATAGCATGATCCGAACGTAAAAATTCGCGCATAGTTTTCGTCGCGACTATTACGCGCACACGACGCTTGCCATGCTTCCCACCATTGTTGCCACATCGGACCACCGGTGAGTCCAGTGAAGAAACCGCCGATCGCACCGACATCTAGGCCGAGCCGTGCAACCCGATCCATCGCCTTAGGCGCGGAAAACGGCGCGACCACGAACATCGGAGGATGCGGTTTTTGAACCGGCTTGGGGTTTAACCACACGCCTTTTAAATCGTGTCGCTTGCCGGCGAAATCGAACGGCTCATCTTCAGTCCACGCCCGTTGGATAATTTGCAGTCCTTCTTCGAGGAGGCTTGGGCGAAACTTCGGGTTGATGCCCAACATTGAAAATTCCATGTTGAACGTTTGGCCTGCCTGACCAAACCCCGCGTCCAACCGGCCGCCAGATAAAATATCGAGGACGGCGAGTTGTTCGGCCAACAGTAGGGGGTGGTAGTACGGCAATTGCAGAATGTTCGATTGGATGCGCACGCGTTTTGTGCGCATGGCAGCAGCCGTCATGGTTACTGCGATACCGGGGTTATAACCATCCGGATCACCGTGATGTTCGGCGAAACTCAACGCGTGAAAGCCGAGGCGGTCCATCGTTTCAGCGTGTTCTAGCGCGGCGCCGTAGAAGCGCTCCCACGGTTGGAAAAACTCACGCTGACTCGGATTTCTGAAATCGTACAGTACGCCAAATTTCATTACTGTCTCCTAGGGTCGATGCCGTTTAGTTACCCTCGATACTATTTTCGCACGCGCATTGAACTTAGCGCGCACCGATCGTCTTTGCTAGTGCGTCGCGCTCGAGCTTAGTGTTGCTGGCAAACGGGCTTTATCTCGAATGAAGTGCACCAGCGACTCAAGCTGCGCGTCGCTAAAATCTTTGAATCCAGGCATGCCGTTTTTCCGCAGGCTACCGTTTACGACGACCGCTTTGAAGGCATCTGCGACTAAAGGTATTGGTGAGGCGCGTAAATCTGGAGCGTAGCCAGCGGATACGGCACCGGCGCCGTGGCACATCATGCAAGATTCTTTGAACAACCAACTGCCTTTCTCGACCAGCGCCTCATCCGTTTTGAAATTAGGATCGTCGATCGGTTTAGCGAACGCGGGTGGGTTAAACGAAGGCAATGGTTGCTTGCCATCCAACGCGAACGTAAACAAGCGCCGCATTTGTGATTTATAAGCCCAACCATGGTGAGCGGCGAGTGAGCCAACCATCGATGCGCCCGTACCACCCCAGCCCATGAGCAAAGATACGTATTGTTTGCCGTCGATTTCATAGGTTACTGGCGGTGCGGAAATCCCCGAGCCGAGTTCTACTTGCCACAAGACTTCGCCATCGGTTGCACGGTAAGCAACAAAGCGTCCGTCGGCGCGCCCTTGAAATACGACGTTCCCGTGCGTTGCCAAGGTGCCTGGATTCCACATGCCGGGCAGCGGTACTTCCCACGCCAGTTCTTGCTTTACAGGGTCCCAAGCGCGAAGCGCGCCCGTGCCGGCATCGGCAGGGACATCGTCACGGATGGTATCGATAGCCGGGTCGAAGGCGAAGTATGGAGACTTCCACGACTCTAGCTTCATCCCTTTGTCGGAATAAAAGCCGGGCATCTCGACCGACGGGATATACGCCAGACCGGTGTCCGGGCTATATGACATTGCGTGCCACGAATGGAGACCGACGGCGCTCGGCCAGACCAGCTCTTCGCCGTCTTCGTAGCGCGCACCCACCGCTTCAATTGGACGGCCGGTCTTTAAATCAACGTGGGTCGCCCAGGTGACTTTACCGAATTTTTCAGCCGATAATAATTCGCCAGTGGCGCGATTAATGATGTAGAAGAATCCGTTCTTCGGCGCGTGTAATAGCGCTTTAATCGTTTGATCGCCGCGCGGCAGATCCGCCAACACGATGTCCATGTTCGAGTTGTAATCCCACGTTTCGCCTGGGGTGGTCTGGTAGTGCCAGCGGTATTCACCAGTGTCCGCATCTAAAGCAACGATTGAGCACAAGAATAAATTGTCACCGCCGCCAGGTGAGCGGATTTTCCGATTCCACGGCGACCCATTACCCGTGCCAATATAAACCGCGTTAAATTCAGGATCGTAGGTAATGCCGTTCCAAATATTGCCGCCACCGCCGAACTTCCACCATTCGCCATTCCAAGTTTCAGCGGCCATTTCCATCGCCTTGTTCTCAAACCCATCTGCTGGATTCCCCGGAACCACCCAAAAGCGCCATGCCATCTCGCCGGTAGTTGCATCGTAAGCCGTCGCATAACCGCGTGCCGCGCCCCATTCTGTCCCACCGTTGCCGATAATCACTTTGCCGCGAAATACTTTTGGCGCGCCAGTAATAAACAAGGCTTTACGCGGATCAACGGTCATCACGCTCCAAACCTCTTTACCATTGTCTGCGTCAACGGCGATCAGTCGGCCATCTAAGGTGGCGAGATAAACTTTATTTTCCCAATAAGCGACCCCACGCGAGGTATCCCACATTACGCGCAAGCGATCGCCCGCGTGTTCGATAACTTTCGGATCGTAAGTCCATAGTGTCTTGCCAGTTTTTGCATCGATTGCGTAGAGGAAATTAAAACTGCCTTCGAAGAACATAACGCCGTCGACAACAATCGGCGTCCCTACAAGGGAGCGATCATTGGGTAAATCCATATGCCATTCGAGTCCGAGGCGTTTTACGCTGTCGGCGGATATTTGGTCGAGCGGGCTGAAGCGTTGCTCGCTGTAAGTTCGCCCATAAGACAACCAGTTTTTGCCATCTTTCTCATCAGCCAGGCTAGCGTCATTAACGATTGTTTCCCCGGCAGAGGGCTGCGAACTCATGCAAATCATCAGTCCAAGCACAATAAACTTCCACATTCGCATCCCAGATTCCCTCTTCGA
>CAWLAW010000060.1:0-9608 GCA_963854885.1 Gammaproteobacteria bacterium
AATCCGATCGTTGCCATTCTGTTCTCCAGTGATTATCGACGCAGTATACGCAATGCCTAATCGATCGAGCGACGTTGATCACATCCCCCTTGCGTACGTTGGCGACTTTCAGGAATTATTCGGCATAGTTTAAGCAAAGGCATCGAATGCTCTGTATCGCATCTTGTGCCACTCTAAATCAAGCATCTAGATGCAGATTAATTCGCCGATTATGTTTGCCTTTTTTTTCAACTTTACCGATCCGGACCGCGCCGATTTCCCCGGTGCGTGATACATGAGTTCCACCACAAGGTTGTAAATCAATCCCGTCAACGTCGATCAAACGCACACGCCCTTGCCCCATCGGTGGAGTTACAGACATGGTTCTCACGAGGTCCATCTTAGTTTGCATTTCTTCGTCGGTGATCCAACGGAAGGTGACTCCATAATCCGCGTCAATCAAGGATTGCAGCTGCGACTCGACATTTTGCTTGTCCACAGTTTCAGTCATATCGAAATCGAGACGCCCTTTCTCCAGACTGATCGAGCCGCCGGTAACGGGAAACGGAATTATCGAGCACAATAAATGTAGACACGTATGCGTGCGCATGTGGTGATATCGTCGAGCCCAGTCCAGTTCCGCCGTGACCGTACCGCCCAAGTCGTTCAATGACGCGGAAGGATCAATGAGGTGGTGTATATTTCCATCCGAATCTTTTCGCGTATCGATAACTTCAAGCTTGCCATTACTGGTGTGTAACACCCCCCGATCGCCGGGTTGGCCGCCTCCTTCCGGATAAAACACCGTTTTATCCAGCACAACTTCGTTATTCGTAAATGAGATCACGTTCGCGTCGCAACTTTTCAAATACGCGTCCGAACGAAAAATTTCTTCCGTCATGATTGCGCTTACTTCGTTTCGACGAGAATTTCGCGATATCGATTCGGACCACCATTGCGCGCCGAATGGGTTGCTGGAATTCTCTGCGACTCGTTGCCAATAACGACCAGCTCGTCTCCTTCTAAACGCAACGGGACCACGTCACCATCAGCAACGTCGATATTGCTTAAAAATTTGTTGTCTTTATCAAACACCTCGAGCGTCGTTCCGTCGATAACATAGAAAATGTAATCCATCTCGTGGGTATGAACGGATGTTTGCTCGCCTGGTTCCAAGTTAAATTCCCAGACTTTAATTTTGTCGTCTTCGAAAACGACATTTGATCCGACTCCAGCCATGTTGAACTCTCCTTTATTGTTAGCGCCTAATTCACCCGCGCGTTACTGAAGCGCCGTGCGATTATCTTTTAACTATTAATTGCTTATCGTCGCATTACTTCAATCAATCGTCACAACCACTTTCCCCATCGCACGACGTTCAGCAAGATCCGTAATCGCCTGTCCGGCTTGGTCGAGCGGATAGCGCGCCGAAACATAGGGTCGAATTTTCTTGCTCGCATAGAGTTCGAACATTTCCGCGCCGTTGTTCTTATTCTCATCCGGTTCTCGCTCGGCGAACGAGCCCCAGAATACGCCAACAATTTGGCAACCTTTCAGCAGCGCTAGATTCAAGGGGATGCTCGGAATCCCAGCTGGAAAACCGACCACGAGGAAACGCCCCTTCCAAGCGATCGCACGTAGTGCGGCTTCCGCGTAATCGCCGCCGACCGCGTCATAAATAACATCCGCGCCGCCTTTACCGCATGCTTGTTTGAATTCGTTCGATAAGGATTTCGCAGCGGCTTTGTCGAGGCTGCCGGTCGGGTATACCACCCCCGCAGATGCGCCATGCTTAATTGCGAGGTCGATTTTCTCTTGGCTCGATGCGGCGGCGACAACTTTTGCGCCCATCGCAACCCCGAGTTCGACCGCGGCCAACCCAACCCCTCCAGCCGCTCCGAGCACCAGCAGCGACTCACCTGCTTGTAAGGCGGCACGTTGTTTGAGCGAGTAATATGACGTGCCGTAGGTAAAGATGAATGCTGCCGCCTCATCGTATGGCATGTCTGGGGGCATCGGCAGGCACTTAAACGCTTTGGTCACGACTTTTTCTGCCATGCCGCCCCAACCGACTAGCGCGATTACCTTGTCACCCACTTTAAAGTCGTTAACGTTACTACCGATCGCATCAACAACTCCGGCGACTTCTCCGCCTGGAGAAAACGGACGTTCGGGCTTAAATTGATATTTGTCTTCGATGATTAGCGTATCAGGGTAATTGACCCCGCACGCATGGACCCTAACGCGGACCTCGTCGTCAGCCGGTTGCGGCTCCGCGAGGTCTTCAAGTACGAGAGTGTTGGGCCCGCCAACGGCGTTGCTGACAATCGCTTTCATCGAAATTCTCCTAAGATCACACTAGTTACGACTGGCAATTATTACACGCTAGCATGGCGCTGCGCGCACGCTTGTTTGTGAGCCGCGCTGGCGGGTTAGAATAGTGTCCCAATATTCGAACAACAGGAGCTTCTGCTGATGGTTTACCGTCCGATCCTTGTCTCTATAGCTGCCCTTACGTTAGTTACCGCGGGTCAATTATCCGCCGACGATCTCGATGTTGGGATCGGACAAGATGCATTCGAGAAGACCTGTAGCGGCTGTCACAGCGAAAATCCGATTCCACGCGCCATGAGCCCAGCACAAATGGCTGAGCTGCCGCCGGAGAAAATCTTCAAAGCGCAAACAGAAGGCCTCATGCTCTTGCAAGCATCTGCGCTGACTGAAGACGAGCAACGTGCTCTGGCCAACTACATTTCGAATATCCCATGGGGATCGATCAACGAAGAAGAGCAAACAGAAACGTTGACGATGTGTGAATCGCATCCTGACTTGGCGAGCGACGCGCTAGAAAAATCGCATTGGTCTGGTTGGGGACTCGATCTGGATAATACGCACTTTCAACCCGGTGAGTACGCTGGCCTCGGCGCGCAGGATTTAGAAAATTTAGAATTCAAATGGGCGTTAGGTTACGCCGGCGAGACCAGTGTCACGACGCAGCCGGCAGTCGCCGGTGGACGAATTTATATTGGTGGCCCGAGCGGTGGCATCTACGCACTCGATGCTAAGACGGGTTGCGCGCATTGGAAATTCGAAACAGCCGACGCCGTGCGTGGCGCTATCGTCATGACGAAGTTATCTGACGGGCGACTGATACTGCTTGCAGGGGATCGCAAGGCATGGTTTTACGCGCTTGACGCGAACACCGGAGAACAACTTTGGAAAGATAAAGTGGATGAACACGAATGGGCTATCGTTACTGGCTCTCCGTCTTTATACAACGGCGTGGTCTATGTCCCGGTATCTTCGTTTGAGGAGCTTGCGGGCGGCTCGCCGACCTACGAGTGCTGTACTTTCCGCGGCAGCGTCATTGCGTACGACATCGCCACTGGCAAGCGAAAGTGGAAAAGCTCTACGATTCTTGAGCCGTTGGTTAAGACAAAGAAGATGGCGAACGGCGTACAGCTGTGGGGACCATCCGGCGCCCCGGTCTGGTCGCAGCCGACAATCGATCCAAAATCTGGGGTGCTGTATGTCACCACGGGTGATAGCTACTCCGCGCCGGCATCCGCCACCAGCGATGCGATCATTGCCATGAATCTCGAAACCGGAGTTATCGAATGGCAGCGGCAAACTTATGCGGATGATGCCTTTACGACGGCCTGTGTTGCGCCGAACGCTGATCCTGTGGCACGCGAAGGTTGCGGGCCGGATGTAGATTACGGGTCGTCGGCGATATTGCGTAAGTTGCCGAATGGACGGCGAATTTTACTCGCGGGGCAGAAGTCTGGGATGTTATATGGCATCGATCCCGACAATAAGGGCGAGATCTTGTGGCAGAAGCGGCTCTCGCCAGGCGGCGTATTAGGCGGCATTGAATGGGGTTTCACTGCTGATGATAAACACGTGTACGTGCCGATCTCGGACGTGTGGGAAACACGTTCGATGCCCGGCCATGCGGGCGGCATCTATGCGGTCAATTTCGCCGATGGTAGCGAAGTGTGGAATACCCCGGCGGCGAAGCCCGATTGCCTCGATCGACCGGGTTGCAATGCCGGCCAGCCTGCGGCCGCAACGTTAATTCCGGGCGTATTGTTTTCAGGATCGATGGACGGTCATATGCGTGCTTATGACCCGGCTGATGGCAAAGTCATTTGGGACGTAGACACAAAACGCGAATATCCGACTACTAATCAAGTTAAAGGCGGTGGTGGGTCCATGAAAGGGGCCGGGGTCACGGTCGTCGACGGCTGGGTGTATTTCGGATCAGGTTACGGATTGTGGGGTCTACCGGGAAATGTCTTTCTCGCGTTTGGGCCGAAGTAGTCAGCGGTGAATAAATTTCTTGGCGCAGCAGAATTCGCGATGAATCGAATTTACGGGAGTACAACAAATGAGTAGAACAGTATGTGCGATTGTTGGCGCAGGCGACGGACTAGGCCAGTCACTGGCAAAGCATTTCGCCGACAACGGATTCGATATTGCTTTGTTATCGCGGTCTGAAGGCGGTAGTGCCGTCGCGCGAGATGCCGCGAGATCGGTTTCTGACGCATCGGCAACGTATTACCAAGCCGACGCGATGAACCCTGATAGCGTCGAGCAAGGTCTGGCAAAAGCGGCCTCAGAAATGGGTCAAATCGATGTTCTTATTTACAACGTGCGAGGCGGCATGCAAGCGAAAGCGCCGCTTGAGGTTAGTTATCAGGAATTACGTGATATTTATGAGGTCGAAGTCGTCGGCGCTTACGCCGCCGCGCATGCGGTGATGCCGGCGATGATCGAGCGCGGGCACGGCTCGGTAATATTCTCCAGCGCAACTGCCGCGCTGCGCGGCTCCGGCACGAACCCCTTATACGCTATCGGTAAATTCGGTCTACGCGCATTATCGCAAAATTTGGCCAAAGCCTATGCTCGCGACGGGGTGCATGTGGCGCATGTGCGACTCGATTGCGCGCTCGACGTACCGATCGTTCGCGAGCATTACGGTTTGAAAACTGAAGAGATGTCGAACACCGATGACGTCGCGGAAAGTTATTTGTGGCTGCATCGGCAACCGAAATCCGCGTGGAGCAACGAAATCGAGATCCGACCGTATACGGAAAATTGGACTTTTTAGGTGCCTCGCAAGAGCAATTAGCATACGACTGTGAGTAGTGAACAACAGCAAACCATCGATTCTTCAGCCGAATTCGCGCGCGATGTCATTGCACCTCAAGCAGAACATTGGGAGAAAATTGGGCGGGTGCCCTATGCGGCATTTGAGCAGGGTGCGGCGCTCGGCTTATGTGGCTTGATGGTGCCGGAGTCACTTGGCGGTCGCGGCCTCGGGGTCAGTGGTATGGCGGCGGTCGCAGAAAATTTGGCCGGCGCGTGTATGAGCAGCGCGTTTTCGTTCATCGTGCACAACAACCTCGCCGCTCACATATCGCGTTCCACTTCGGCGCTGCAAATTGAACGTCATTTGCCGGAAATGATTAAGGGAAAAAAAATTGGCGCGTTTTTGTTAACTGAACCGGGCGTCGGAAGCGATGCGCAGGCGATAACAACGTTCGCTAAACGAACGTCGAAAGGCTGGGAGATTAACGGCGAGAAAGCGTGGGTGAGCAATGGTGCTTTCGCGGACCTGCTAAGCGTCTACGTTCAAACCGAGATCGGTGCAGGAGCCAAAGGCATTGCCGCATTTTTGGTCGACGCAAGGGCGTCCGGCGTTATCCGGGAGGATCCGTACAACTTGATGCGCGGTCATGCGCTAGGTGCCGGGGGATTTCGTTTTGAGCAATGTGAAGTCAGCGATGAGATGATGTTGGCGGCCCCGGGCGACGCATTTAGAGCGGCAATGGGCGGCATTAATACCGCGCGAATTAGCGTCGCGGCGATGTGCTGTGGAATTCTTAACGAAAGCCTCAGACAAGCGGTTAATTACGCGGATCAACGTCGCGCATTTGGCCAAGCCACCTTAGAGTTTCAAGGTTTGCAATTTCAGCTGGCTGAGGTAGCGACTAATTTGGAGGCGGCTAGGGCGTTAACAGCGCAAGCGACAACATTAAGCGAGACGGGGAACGACGTCACTCTGAGCGCCGCCCACGCAAAGAAATTTGCCACAAAAGTTGCTTTCACGGGTATTGCTGATTGCATGCAAGCGATGGGTGCAGCGGGATATTCTGCCGAGTACTCGCTGGGCCGGCATTTGGCGTCGGCAAAAATGGCTCAGTTTCTCGACGGCACGACGGAAATTCAAAATCTCGTCATCGGTCGTGGCCTGCGTTCCGCCTATGGAGGTGAGCGCTGAACGCTTGCCGGACAGACAAAAAAAAGGCCGCCCGACAGGGTAGTCGGTGCGGCCTTTTTAGTTTTTAGCGGCTCGCAGTTACTGCGGAAGCATCGCTGTGAAGTCAGAGACTTTAAATTCTTCGCAGACATTGCCGTCATCGTCAAAAAATTCGACGAGCGTGTCTTTCGTTCCGCGATAGCTACCGTAGACCGTGGTTTCTTCCAAAAACTCTTCAACGTGTTCGTCATCAAACGGCTGGTAACAAAAATCGCCAGGACCGAATTCCACCCCAGTCGTGTGGTTCTTAAGGCGACCTTCTAGGACCAGGACTGACGTCTCGCAAGTATGTCGATGCATGCCGGATTGAAATCCCTTGGCAATTTTGAACATAAACTCAACCGTATGCCGGGCTTCATCAACAGACAACACTTTCGCCTGGACATTCTCATTGCACGACACCCACGGTTGTTCGCTCGACTTGCACGAGGTGACTAGGACGTTTGGTATTTCTTTTTCTGCTGCGCTCATGGGTTATTAACCTCCATCTCGATCTCGTCGAGGAAATAGTTGTTTCGTGGTTGGGCCTGGTATTGAGTGTCCCCGAACCCTAGATTCAGGGCGTATTAAAACCTAGATTCGGTGGTGAATAAAGGTTTTTTCCGGAAATAGTCAAACCAGGTGGTTAGCCATGGTGGTGAATTACTGAAGCTACCGGACCAAGTGGCCCATACGTGTGCGATGCGCTATCGCGGTGACTATGTGGCGGCGTTGTCGATTGATAATGTACTCTTTAAGCAACTTACCGCCATCGGTGAATTGCTATCCTTACCGGCATCGGTTAATTACACCGGCATAACATCTATAAATGACCGATAGATAACCTAAAATGATCGATACAAGTTTAGAAGAATAATTATTGCTTGGGGATAACGTGACTACCGAAATAGGACCTCTTGAAAGCCTGCAACAGGCGCCGATGAAAATTGGCCAATGGTATGTCGTGGCTATTTGTATAGGGATAATGGCCCTGGATGGATACGATGTGCTGTCTATTGCCTTTGCTGCGCCTGGAATCACCGCAGAGTGGGGGCTTTCCAAAGCCACCTTAGGCATCATACTTTCTCTCGAGCTGGTAGGAATGGCGTTAGGCTCTATTGCTATGGGGGCTTTGGCAGATACCCGCGGGCGTAGACCGACCATGCTACTCGGTCTTATTGTCCTGACAATCGGCATGGCCATTGCCGGATTAGCGCCTAATGTGTATGTGCTAGGTGCAACCCGTATTTTTACAGGGATAGGTATCGGCGGACTGCTTGCAGCGGCGACTGCGACATCCTCTGATTATTGTAACAACAAGAACCGCTCCCTTGCCGTCGTGCTGGTGGCCGGGGGGTTCCCTTTCGGCATTTATTTAGGTGCAACTTTTTTAGCGCCATTGCTTAAGCAATACGATTGGCGCGTCACTTTTTATCTGGGCGCGGGCTTAAGTTTTGTCTTTATTCCGCTGGTGTTTATTCTTGTTCCGGAAACGATCAGCTTTCTGGAGCGTAAACGGCCAAAAGGCGCGTTAGCGCGTATACAAAAAATTATGCGCCGCTTGGCACTCCCCGTGCCAGAAAAACTGCCACTTCGAGAAGCGGGAAAAGTTACGAGTGTGGGGGTTAGCGGTTTGTTTAAAAACGGCCTAGCCCCTATTACCTGCATTCTTATCTTCGCCTATTTTGCCAACGTTGCGACCTATTATTATTTCGTGAAATGGTTACCAACGATTGTTTCAGACCTCGGCCATTCCGTCTCACAAGCGACTAAAGTGTTAGGGGTCATTAGCTTAGGCGGCGTTGCAGGTTCCATTGGCATGGGTATCGTTGCGCGATTTATCCCTATTCGGCCATTGATGATTGGCTGCCTTACTTTGGCGGCGATAGGCGTAGCGGTATTTCCCTATTTCACAGAAACTTTGCAGAGCATGAAGCTGGTTGGGTTTCTAACCGGGGCTTTTATTTTCGCGGCTATATCCGGCTTTTTCGGTCTCTTTGCGACCTCATTTCCTTCCTCTTTACTTGGCTCTGGCTCAGGGCTTGTGCTGGGTATTGGTCGCGGGGGAGCTGTGCTCGGTCCGATGATTCCGGGCTTTCTATTTGCGGCGGGTTTAGCGCTTACACAAGTCGCTCTTTTTATGGCTGCTGGTTCCTTTCTTGCAGGCCTAACCGTTCTATTTATGCAACAGAATAGAGTCGGTGAATAGTCATTTAGGCTATACGTTAGCTAAAATTGAGAGCGGTTTGAATTTATATATCTATGGTTAAGACCGCCGTACATTGGTCTACCTATTCGACGCGAACGTCTCTTGTTGGCGGCGTGTTGAACTGATGGACTGACTAAGCACCGGTCCGGATTCGAGCGTTGAACGGTCGTTTCGTTCTACGTTAGATCGCGTCGACGCGTAACGTCAAACGGATTGGTTTGCTCTAACACCAACCCTGCCTCGAAAATATCTCGGAGGCTCACGAGTTACGCCGAGTCCTTATTAGGGAACGGATGAAAGCCATCACCTACGCAAATTATGGGTCACCCGAGTTTCTAAAACTCAAAGAGCTGGAGAAACCCGTACCGAAAGACGATAAAATTCTGATCCGCGTGCAGGCGGCCGCGGACAGTACGATCAAGGAGAGCAAGTTGAGGAGAATGGGTGCGGCTGTGAAAAGGAGACTTTCCCTCCATTTACAAGTCTCTGGGGCGCACAAAGCGGCGCAGACGGCCCTGGCCATGATTGATGTTGGACCACGCGTCGGTTTCGAACTCGACAACCGCGAGTGCAGCGGTGGGAAACTTATCGCGCAGGTATGACAAAGCCTTTTTCTTGGACTTGGGGCCAGAGAGGAGTTCGGCCAAGTTTTCTAGGCCGGGATTGTGGCCGACCAGCATGACGCATCGGATATCGGGCGGAACGCGTTTCAGGGCGCGGAGCAAGCGGCTTGGCGGCGAGAGATAAAGATCATCTAGCGATTTTACCTCGTTCTCGCGTCCCAGACTCTCAGTGATGAGATGCCAGGTTTGCACGGCCCGCAGTGCCGGCGAGCACAGCGTGAGCTCAGGTCGCAACTTTTTCTTGCGGAGATAGGCTGCTATACGGGGCGCATCTTTGGTCCCGCGCGGAGCCAGCGGGCGATCAAAATCCGCCAGGTTCGGTTCATCCCAACTCGACTTGGCGTGGCGTAGTAAAAGCAAGGTTCGGATCATCAGAAGGGCTCCTCACAATCGAGCACAAAGTGTGTCAGAACTTTCTTCATTCCTCATTAGTATCAAATATAGGAAGGATAAACGCGCTCCAGACGACACTAACTTTCTGCCAGTTCCATAC
>CAWLAW010000061.1:0-9598 GCA_963854885.1 Gammaproteobacteria bacterium
ATTGATTTGGATTCAATTGAGCTAAGGTCCGGGATAGTAGATATTTTATAGCGCTACGCGCCGTATGAATAAAATTTGTGACGCAATCGAGGCCGTTTACACACGGATACGTTTTGTTACTCGCCGCAGCCCTCCGGATTCAGCATTTGTTCACCTGATTCGCACTAATCTAACCCTGCACGCAATATTTACTTTAAACCGTGCGCGCCATAAAACGATGGCAAAGGAGAAGGAAATGAGCATGAACAAACGAGTTAAACATCTATTTCTGAGTGCTGCCGGGGTTGGTATTGCGCTGATGGTGGCTGCGGCTCCGGCTGCTGCTGGGGATCGCCGCGGCCATGACGGGCACCATTATAACTCCGGCCACAACTACGATCGGGGTCATCATCGTCATCATCGAAAACATCACCAGCGTCGGCGACATTACAACCGGCATCACAACCATCATTATTATGGTCATCGTAGTCATCATCGTATTCAATACAATAATAGAATCCATTACCCGATAAGTCATTCCACTGTGATCTATCAACAACCGTCGCCAGCTTATTACGGTTCGAGCGGCTATGGCAGTTCAGTCAACGCCGGAAACCTCGTGGGAGGTGCGTTGGGCGGATACTTAGGGTCGACGATCGGTAAGGGATCGGGTCGTCTCGCGGCGACTGCTGCGGGCGCAGTAATTGGGTATTCAGTTGGCGGCCACGTCGGATCGCGCTATTAGACTCGCCTCGATCTCAAGTCCGCGCATTTCGTTGGATCAACCCGCCCACTAGGGCGGGTTTTTTTGCCCTAGAATCTACGCGTCGGGAAGTTTTTCTGCCGATCATCAATCACTGGTCTACAATCGACGAAAGTTCCAAGTAGCGACCCTGCTTAAGTTATGATCGATGAACAGCGCTTTCTATTTGAAGATGTGACAATTGGCGATCGTTTTTCCGGTGGGCCATATGTGGTCCAGCGAGAAGAGCTGCTCGCCTTTAACAACAAATGGGATCCCTTGCCGATGCACACCGATGCCGACGCGGCACGTGCTAAAGGGCATCGAGATATTACCGCTTCGGGACAGTACACATTGTGCGTTAAGCAAATATTTATTAACCAAACTCCGTGGTGCAGAGGCGTAATCGGCGCCCTCGGATTCGATGAAGTTCGCTTTCCGCATCCAGTGTATATTGGCGACGAACTGTCGATTACCATCGACTGCATAGAGAAAAGGGCGTCGCGTAGCAAGCCCGATCGCGGTATCGTTAAATTCTCGTTTCGCTTATTTAACCAAGATGACGTTACCGTCCTAAGCTATATCGATACAGTGATGTTCGAACGTCATCAGGCTAATCTTCTGTGAAGAGTGAATTGCACCATGAAAGATCTAACCAATAAGGTAGCAGTGATCACCGGCGGGGCGAGCGGTATTGGGTTAGGGATGGCCCGCGCTTTCGCCGCCCGTGGTGCGCGTCTCGTACTCGCGGATATCGAGCCGGCCGCGTTGGATGCTGCGGCTAAGGACCTGCAATCATCTGGCGCAGAAGTGTCGACGCGATGTGTCGATGTAGCGGATGCCGGCGCCGTAGACAGTCTCGCGGAACACGCATACTCGACGTACGGTTGCGTCAATATTGTGTGCAACAACGCGGGGGTTATCGAGAATAATCTCGCGATTTGGGAGTATTCGATTGACGACTGGAATTGGGTAGTCGGGATCAACTTAATGGGTGTCGTGCATGGCATTCGCGCGTTCGTGCCACGCATGATCGAGGGCGGCGAAGAAGGACACTTGGTTAACACCGCTTCGTTCGGCGGCTTAATTAGTGGCAGTGCGACCCCGATTTACATCATGAGTAAGCACGCAGTCGTTGCGATGTCGGAAAGTTTACATCACGACCTTAACGCGCGCGGGAGCCAGCTCAAAGTCTCAGTATTATGTCCCGGATGGGTTAAAACGGGTATTGTCGAATCCGATCGCAATCGAGAAAATGCCCCGGTGCTATCGGAGAAATTGAGCCGTACGCGACAACGATTCCAAGACGGTATTAATACTGGGATCAAACCTAATGAAGTTGGCTCGATGGTAGTTGATGCGATTTCTTCAGAGCGGTTCTATATTCACACCCACCCTGAATGGCTCGGTGAGGTGCGGCGTCGTTTCGATGCCATCGAGGATGCACAAGAACCGGCGCTTAATCGTATTCCTAACCCGAAAAAATGAACTGGATTTTGCATCACTACGACTTCTCGAATTTTTCCGAGAAAGTCCGTTTAATGCTCGGCTTTAAAGGCATCACCTGGGACTCTGTACAGATCCCATCGCACATGCCGAAGCCTAGCTACACGCCGCTAACCGGTGGCTATCGGCGCACGCCGTCACTACAAATCGGTGCAGACATATATTGCGATACGCGTCTCATCGCCGATGTGATCGAGAACCATCACCCCGATCCAAGCTATTTCGGCAATTCATCACGAACGCGAGTGCTCGCGCGCTCGATTGCCGACTGGGTTGAGGCCCGCGCATTCTGGCCGATTGCGTTGTATATCACCGGCATCAACGCCGATCAGTTCCCACAAGATTTTCATCGGGATCGAGCGACGTTGCACGGCAAACCAACTCCAGACGTGCAACGGGTAAAAGCCGCGGCGCCGAAATATCTCGCGCAAATGCGCTCGGAGCTAGCGTCCATCGAAGATCTATTTCGAGAGGGTTCTTCCTTCGTTCTCGGTGACACATTCACGATTGCCGACATTGCTGTCTATCAAATGCCGTGGTTTCTCGACACCATCGAGCCGGGTCACGGTTTCGTCGACGATATGCCATTAACGCGGCAGTGGATGGCGCGCGTTGCGGCTATCGGTCACGGTCAATTCACCTCGCTCGACGCGGAAGTGGCGATCGAGCGCGCTAATCAATTCGCGCCTCAGATAATTAGCGCTACGCAGAATCCGTTACCTGAACGGTTCGAAGCAGGCGACATCGTATCCGTGTCGCCGACTACGGAAGTCTCACCAGCGACGGGCGAATTAGTTTATGCGGATGACGAGCGCATCGTGATACGAGTTGCTAACGATCGAGTAAAGTGCGTGCACGTGCATTTCCCCCGCTCAGGTTATCGTCTGTCCAAATTTCGCAGCGCTTGATTCTTTTCAATTGCTAGCTTGCTGCTGTTCCCAAGCCGCGCGCAAATCTGCCATGCCTAAGGTCGCGAGGATGGTGGCATTGTCGTCCATAATTTCAAACATGTTTTCGTCGCCGTGGCCGCGAACACTATAGAACACGATGGCGCCTTCAGCCCCGCCGCCTTCGCTATGACAGTCGTCGCGCCGGCCGCGCGTATAGGTTCCCGCCGGACGGACTTCTTTTAATGTTCCGTCGGTCTCATACATGCGCAATTCGCCTTGGATGACTAACATGTTTGTTTGCGCCAAATGGTTGTGTAAGGCGACAATTTTGTCTGGCTCGAACTTCACCAACAGATCGATGACTTGGCGCTCTTCATCCAGATCGCACAACGTAAACTCTAGATCGTCGATGCCGGTAAACGGCTGCCAAGTGATACGACTGTCGTCAAACGGGAATGCCGTCAATACCGCATTGCTAGCTGCTACCATTCGTCGTCTCCTCGAATTGATTTAGGGGGCTGCTAAGTATACGGTCAACTGATACTCGCCGCACAAGGGTACCTATTGTTGGTGTTGCGAGGAGCTCTGTGGACATCGAGCCATTTTCCTCGGTTGGGAAGTCGGTCTGAGAGCGAGAATTTACACTTTGAAATAATATTGGATGGGTAAGTTCACAATGAATGTGATTGGAGATAGGCCGTGAGTGACCGCCAGAAGCCGCGCACTAGTTACCTCGATTGGGAACATATCGAATCCAATTATGATGCTAAGGCGAACCTCATGTTGTTCGAGAAACGCATCGATCGTTTGCGCAATCCACGTAATAACGAGGTGTTCGAGCGCCTAGTACTCGAATCAGCGGACTGGGTAAATATGGTAGCGCTCGATGCCAATCAGGATTGCGTCATGATCCGCCAATACCGGTTTGGGGTGAGTTACACAACCCTTGAGACCCCCGGCGGTATGGTCGATGCGGGAGAAGATTCATTTACTGCCGCCGCGCGTGAGCTACTTGAGGAGACGGGTTACCGTTCCGACAATTGGACCTACCTAGGCGCCGTCGAACCGAATCCGGCTTTCCACAATCATCTTTGTCATCACTGGCTAGCTGAAGATGCCTACCTCGACCAGGCCCAAGACTTAGGTGACGGTGAAATGATTTCAGTCGAGCTCATGAGCGAACAGGATGTCCGTGCCGCTGTTACCAGCGGCGAGTTGAAGCATGCGCTCGCACTGTCGGCACTCGCGCGTGTCTACCAACTGTGGCCTTTACCGTTCGCTCATCAAGCATAAATTGCGCAGCAGAGTGGCTACGCGAGCGTTTTCCGGCAACAACCAAACGACTGGTGCTAAGTCGAACTCGGTGCCTTCCAGATATCGCGCTCTATCATCAACTCAATTTGCTTGTTAATAACCTCTTTTTCGTACTCGGCGTGCTTCATTGGGGCCCGATCGGCGTACAGATTCTTTGGATAGATTGGTTGCTCGTAGATAATTTGAATCATTTCCGTACGTAAGTCTTTCATCCAATTTGTCCATTTGGAATTCGTCCGATGGTGACGCAACGCCTCTATATTGATTGGCCCGCAGACGCTGGTCGATACGCCTCCATACTCCTGGCGGCCGACAATTTGTCCGCGGTAATCGATAACATACGAATGGCCACCAAATGTGTCGATCGGAACTTCGGAATCTTGGTTGAGGTAGTAGGTACCCAAATTCGGGGCAATAATGTACATATTGTTGTCGAGTGCTCGCGCGCGGCTTTGTATTTCGTAGTAATCGTTCGATGCAGCAGGATGCGGAATCGATGCCCGATAGACGATTTCCGCACCATTCATTGCTAAGCCGCGAGCGTGCTCCGGATACGAGCCTTCGTTCGCCATCATAATACCCATGCGTCCGATTTCTGTGTCGACAACGGGCCAAAAAGCGTCCAGATTTCGACCGTATCGCTCAATCCACCAGTCGTATATATCGTGCGGACACATCGAATGTTCGACCGGGTAAAGCGGCGCGACTTTGTAATGTTTCAAGATCACCTCGCCGTGCGGATCGATGATGAACCCGACGTTAAAAAAGCGCTCTTCAATTTCCGGGTGTCGAGCTTTCGCCTGCGCCATGATGAAAACATCATATTCTTTCGCGATCGCGCCCAACGCGTCCGTTTCAGGCCCCGGAATATCAATCGCGCACTCGCGTGCGTAAGTGACGTGATCGAGATCCATTACCTCGTCATTAAACGCTTGTAGCGCACCTTCCGGAAATGCGATGAGCCGCACCGGCAGATCGAGCCCGGCAAGCCAGCAGGCCGCTTTCACTATATGGCTTTGATGCTCGATATTGCGCATGATGTCTTCGCGCTTGGATATACCCCAGACTGTCGGGACGAGTCCGACGGCGTTAAACGGTTGAATCATGATCGGATTTCCTGTTGGTACTATTCGCCGCTATTCTAAGAGGCATACCACTGGAGCGATAGTCAGGCATCGCGAGCAATTTCCCAGGAGCGCTATCGAAGCGCTCAAGATAAGCTTGTAGTACAGCAATGTAGCGAGGAATTTATGTCCAGCGTAGCTCCTAAATTAAAAAGTATTTCTGACCTTACCGGCCCGTTGGGATTGCCTGTCCTCGGTAATATGTTTCAAATCGACGTCGGGCAATTTCATCTGCAACTAGAAAATTGGTGCGACGAATTTGGCCCCATTTTTAAGCTTAAGATGGGACCCATGGATCTCGTCTGCGTGGCTGATCCCGAACCAATAAATAAGATGTTACGCGACCGACCGGATACTTATCGGCGTCGACGCGCGCTCGAAACGATTATTGCCGAAATGGGTTTTAACGGTGTGTTTTCTGCCGAAGGCGACGACTGGCGGCGGCAGCGAAAACAAGTCGCCTTGGCGCTTAATACCACACACCTTCATCAGTTCACTCCGAAGCTTTTGGCGACCACAGAAACGCTTAAAGACCGATGGGCTGGATTAGCGAATAGCGGCCAATCGGTCGATCTTTGTCGTGATGTAATGCGCTACACCGTCGATATAACGACCCAACTAGCGTTCGGTATCAATGCGAACACGTTAGAGACAGATGGACCCGTAATTCAACAACAGTTGGATAAAGTTTTTCCGATGTTGGCGCGACGGATCAACTTACCGATTCCTTACTGGCGTTATTTCCGCCTGGCGAAGGATCGTGAGCTTGATAGCGCGTTGCTGAGCATTAAGCAGACAGTGAATGGCTATATCGCGGATTGCCGACAGAGGATGGCCGAACAACCCGAGCTTTTCGAGGCACCGAGCAATTTTCTCGAAGCAATAATCGCGGCGCAAGCAACCCCAGACGGCGCTGACTTTACTGACGATGACATTTATGCGAACGTCTTGACGTTGTTGCTCGCTGGAGAGGATACGACAGCCAATACGATTGCATGGGCGTGTAAGTATTTCATCGATTACCCTGAATACTTCGAACGTGCGAGATCCGAAGTCGACGCGCTGCTCGGTGCATCCACCTCGGTTACGGACTTCCAACAATTATCGGAACTACCGTTCATCGAAGCTTTTACCAATGAGACGATGCGCTTGAAACCGATTGCGCCGCTGAACGGCTTGGAAACGAACGAACCGGTCGAGTTGATGGGCTATCACTTACCGGCGAACACCCCCGTCCTTGCCTTGACTCGGCACCCTGCACTGAACCCGTCTAACTTTGGTGAACCATTACGATTCGACCCGCATCGATGGTTGAAAGTCGGCGAGAGCGATCAATGTCCCCACAATACACAAGCATTTCTCCCGTTTGGTACGGGTCCTAGATTTTGTCCCGGACGCAACCTTGCGCTTGCCGAGATCAAGATTGTTCTCGCCATGTTATGTCGGAACTTCGAACTGTCCCTCACCGATGCGGACATAGAAGTGACAGAAAAACTGTCATTTACTATGTTGCCGGCGAATTTAATGGTTAAGTTTTCTCCGCGGGGATAAATTCGGTGTCTAGAGAAATTTTCCTGGTGCGCCATGGCGAGGCGTTAGTGCCTTGGTCCCAGGGAGGAAATTCTGGGCTGAGTGAGATAGGTAAGCAGCAGGCCGAAGAAGTTTCGGCGAGCCTATCTCATTTACACGAACCGCAGTTAATATCTAGTCCGTTATTGCGCGCACTTGAAACAGGCAGTCGATTGAGTAAACTTCTCGGTATTGAACTGATAGTCGACGACAGGTATTGCGAGGTGCCGCTGTCACTCGACCTCGAGGTGCGGAAATCTTGGTTACGAAACGTCTCAAGCATGCGCTGGTGCACAATGGATGACAGGGTGACGCGCTGGCGATCTAATGCCTGGACGGCTTTAATGGAGCTGCATCAAGACAGCGTAATCTTTACGCATTTCATGTTGATCAATGCGTTGCTGTCTCGTGCAACCTCGAACGAGAATCTTGTTTGCTTCGAACCGAACTATGGGTCGATTACGCGCTTGCGCATCTCCAATGCCGGTGACTGCGAGGTAGTGTCGTTAGGACAACCCATTGCTGCCCAGAGCTAGGTTTTGTATTGCGGGTTTAAATCCCAATCGGGTAGACCGTCGTCCGGCTGTACGCCTAATGTATTAAGCGCCATGGAAACAAGATTGTACTGGCCGACGGTGAACACTAAATCCATTAACTGCTTCTTATCTAGATGGCCGCTTTCTAATGCAGACCACGTTGCGTCGCTAATATGCGCATCGGCGTGCAATTCATCCGTCGCCTGCATAAGCAGCTTGTCGAGTTCGGATATTCCCGGCGTATCCGGACCGGATTTCGTAGACAGAATTTCTGCGTCGCTCATGCCGGCTTTACGCGCGACTTGCACATGTTGACCCCACTCGTAGCCCGCGTTGCAAAGGTAACCAATGCGCAAAATAACGAGTTCTCGTTCGCGCAACGGAATTGTCGATTTAAATAGAATATGGTTTGCGAAGACCATCCAGCGGCGCATCAGATCAGGATGATGGGTTAAAGTTTTAAAAATATTGAATTCCGAACCGGCTTCAGTAAATGGGCGCATCAGTTCTTTCACTTCATCGGTCCATACGTCTGCTTCTTGTGGTTCTAAGCGCGCTTTCTTCAATCGCATAACGTTCTACTCTCCGTCGGCCAAACTAATAAATTAATGAGCCGGTTTAATACCAATCTTTAAGATAAGTCAGATTCTTGGACTGCTAATTTTATTTGTGTCCATTTGAGTTCAATTTCTTCTGCAGTGCCATTTACGCCGAGCTTGTAGTTTCCAAGATCCAAAGAGTCCGCATCACGACCCAGTAATTGAGTAACTCCGTGCGCGGCCTCGAAAGGTTCGAGCATTCGCGGCTGCCAGCGGCCGAATACCTTCGGGTTGTCTGCGTACTCTTGTGTCATTCCGGTGCGTACGAACGGCAACATTACACAACACGCGTTGACCATGTCTGACGATCGACCCAGATTAACTTTCAGTACTTCCGGTAATTTCAACACCGCCCAGTTCGCCACGACGTAACCTGGCACGGCAACTCCAGGTTCAATGGCCTGCATCGATGAGATATAAACGATCTGCAGCGGTTGTGCGTGATACACAGCTTCACCGGCCCACAAATGTGTCATAGCAACGGCGCCGTCAATTTTCGTGTTTAAGACGAGACTTGATTCGCTCAAGTTGTCGATAAAGTCTCGACGCACGCGAGCGCGGCGCTCGCCACGGCTTTCGTCTTCCACTTTCGGCAACGCTCGGCCGAAACGATAACCCTGCTCGGTGAGCCCTGAGTTACAGACGACGATATCAGGGCCTTTGCCGCCCATTTGCTCGATGACGTAGCTGCGCGAGGCCCACAAATCGCGCGTGTTGGTGACGTCGGCCTGCAGCGCAAATGCCTTAACGCCTTGCGCCCGAATCGCCGCAACCAAATCGAACCCGTCGCGATAGCTACTATGAAAATGGACGCCAATCACCTCCGCGCCATTTGCCGCCGCCGCAAGCGCGAGCGCCTGACCGATACCGCCGTCTTTGCCTGAACCGGTAATGAGCACCCGCTTGCCGGCGAATGTACCGCCATCGTTCTCTGGAAATCTAAATTTATCGTACGATGCGGAATACGCCATAGCCCTAGCTCCCAAATCACTGCGTCAAGAAAGCGCCGATGTTTTATTTTTGAACGCTGTTTACATTGTCGAATTGTGCATCGGATAAAGCAATCAATTCTTAGTCGGCGACATCCATTTCGCGTACGAATCGAATTTGAAGCGACGTGCGATTCGAAATTTACGTCGTAACGGGTTACTGAATTGCGGTCTTAAACCCCGAGTATTTTGGCTGATCTATCGCCAGACGGTTGACTGTAACTGAGCGGAGGTGTTCGATGAGCGCGCTATCGTCTAACGGCAAATTTCCCTCACGCAATTCCGCTACGAGTCGCCAACGGAGTACAGTCAACGAATCTTCGCACTGAAATAGGGTGCGTAGTCCAGCC
>CAWLAW010000062.1:0-9511 GCA_963854885.1 Gammaproteobacteria bacterium
ATGCGCTCGATTCCATGTCTGCCATTTCGGTGATTCGTTGGATTAACAATTGTCGGAATGAGCCAAGCGGAATTTTCGCAACCATTGGCTTCGTCAGTTCAACAAATCGGGCTCTCCCATCGATCGACTTCAAATTCGTTTTAGCTGCTATTTCATCCAGAAGAAACTCCGAGAGCGGTTTGACTTGCTCACCGTGGGTAAAGGCTTGTGCTCCGTATTCGCGCACAAAACTGTCTGGGTCGTAACCGTCTGGGATGAACATAAATCCGGCCCGGCGACCATCTCGAATGAGTGGGAGACTGGTTTCGAGCGCGCGCCACGCTGCGCGCCGTCCCGCTTTATCTCCGTCGTAGCAGAAAACGACTTCAGGCGCGGTTTTGAACAACATTTCGAGTTGCTCGCTGGTCGTTGCTGTACCTAGCGAGGCGACCGCGTTATTGACGGAAAATTGACCCAACGCGACGACATCCATGTACCCCTCAACGACGAAAACCCGTTCGATATTGGTGTTTGCTCGCCGTACTTGATAGAGCCCGTACAGCTCGCGACGTTTGTGAAAGACGGGGGTCTCAGGTGAATTAAGGTATTTCGGCTCCCCCTGATCGATCACTCGTCCGCCGAACGCGACAACGCGTCCGCGTCGGTCGAGTATCGGGAACATAATCCGGTCGCGAAAGCGGTCGTACCGACGTTTCTTGTCGTTTTCGATGATGAGCCCTGCTTTGAGCAGGTTTTCCTGCGCTTGTTCGTCTGGTCCAAGGGCCTTGCTGAGATCGTCCCATGCATTTGGCGCAAATCCGATGCCGAAACGTTTCGCGACAGCGCCACTAAGACCTCTCGACTTCAAATAGTTAACCGCGCGATCGCGATCAGGATGCGTGCGTAACTGGCGTGAAAAATAACGTTGAGCTTCGCCTAGTGCGGCATAAATAGGCGTGTAATCGATTTTCGGCGCCGCTGGCTCGCTACCGCCTTCGTAAGGGACCTCCAGGCCCACACCGCGTGCCGCATCTTCTATCGCTTCAACGAAACTTAAACCGCGGTGATTCATTAAAAAACCGAGCGCTGAGCCGTGAGCTCCGCAGCCAAAACAGTGATAGAACTGCTTTTCTTGGCTAACTGTAAACGACGGGGTTTTCTCGCCGTGGAATGGGCAGAGCGCCTGATAGTCTCGGCCCGTTTTTTTTAACGGTATTTCGCTATCAATTATGTCGACAATATCGACTCGATTGAGCAGATCGTCGATAAATGTCTGAGGGATTCGGCCGGCCACAATAATGTTCAGCTAGCAGCCGGTCAGATTTAAGCGATTGTAGCGACGGGAAGCCATTTTGAGTCAGGTTTTTCGGTCATTTGAGGAGAATAGTTGCTCTATTTGACGAAAATGACCGGGAAATCTGGCCAAAAGGGATTTCCCGCAGTAAATCGGGCCTAAATCCGACAGGTTGCTAGGTGCTTCTGGAAATAGTGCGTCCAAAACGGTGCACCGTGCAACCACTGATTGCTGAATAGAGACGAAGACAGTGCTGAAATTTAGCCGGACAGTTCTGATTTAACGATGCCGCTGACGGCACCCATATCGGCACGACCCTGCAATGATCCTTTTAACAGGCCCATGACTTTACCCATATCCTTCGGTGACGTGGCGCCACTAGTCGATATCGCCTCGACGATTGCAGCGCGAACTTCATCGTCGCTTAAGGCTTTCGGAAGGTAACTTTGGAGTAGCTCGAGCTCGAATTGTTCTTGCTGAACGAGATCGTCGCGACCGCCTTTTTGGAATTGTTCGATAGATTCGCGTCTTTGTTTAGCAAGCTTGGTCAGAATTACCAACGCCGCGTCGTCATCTACGGGTTCGCGGCTATCGACCTCTTGTTGTTTGATCGCCGACAGCATTAGGCGCAAGGCGCCTACTTCTTTTTTATTGCCCTGCTTAAGCGACGTTATAACAGCGTCGCTGAGGTTGGTTTTAATTTCGAAGCTCACGTTAAATGACTTAACGGCCGCTTCGGATCAATACGGCCGCGGGCGCCGTGTGATTTGTCTCGAGGCTTTTTTCTGCCAACGTTTCACAGCAGCAGCAGCTTTACGTTTGCGCACCTGGGTCGGTTTTTCGTAATACTCACGGCGGTGGACTTCGGCGAGGACGCCGGCTTTTTCGCATGCGCGCTTGAAGCGACGCATGGCGATATCGAAGGGCTCGTTGTCTCTTAGTTTTACCGAGGGCATGCTGCTATTCTGTTCCTGTTTTCGACTGATATTATCAAAGGCAACGTGAAATGATATCGACGATTGCACTAAAAGTCGATAGTTTAGCGTTTTTAGCTGGGATTGATGGATTAAATGCTAGTTCTCGGGATTGAAACATCGTGTGATGAAACCGGTATCGGTCTATATGACGGCGAGCGCGGAATCCTCGCTCATGCCGTGTATAGCCAAGTTGCGATTCACGCTCGCTACGGGGGCGTGGTTCCGGAACTCGCATCGCGTGACCACGTCCGAAAAACGCTGCCGCTGATTAAACAAACTTTAGCTGAAGCTGATCTTAAACTGAGTGATCTAGACGGGATCGCGTATACCGCCGGCCCCGGGCTCGTCGGCGCATTGTTAGTCGGTAGTTCGGTCGCGCGCAGTCTGGCTTTCGGACTTAATATCCCGGCCCTTGGAGTGCATCACATGGAGGGCCATTTACTCTCTCCCATGTTGGACGACTTGCCGCCGGCGATGCCGTTTTTGGCGCTCTTAGTCTCTGGCGGGCACACAATGCTCGTCGACGTCCAAGCGCTTGGCTGCTACGAAATTCTCGGAGAATCTCTCGACGATGCCGCAGGTGAAGCATTCGACAAAGTTGCTAAAATGCTTGGGCTTGGCTACCCGGGCGGTCCTGCGATAGAAAAACTGGCCCAATCCGGCAGCCCGGAACGGTTTCGCTTCCCGCGTCCGATGACGAATCGACCGGGCCTGGATTTCAGTTTCAGCGGACTGAAGACCTTTACCTTGAACACCATCAACGACCATCTGGACGATCCGACGCTCGCGCCGGACGTCGCACGCGCATTTGTGGATGCGGTCGTGGATACGTTTTTAATTAAGTGTCGGCGCGCGGTAAAACAAACCGGGCATAAAACCTTGGTCGTATCCGGCGGCGTGAGTGCGAATAAACAACTCCGCGCCGGACTCAGTGAGTTAGCCGATAAAATCGGAATTTCGGTCCATTATCCGAAATTCGAGTTTTGCACTGACAATGGCGCGATGATCGCTTACGCCGGGTACTGTCGATTGCTTAGCTCAACCGGTGAGCCGCTTGGGTATCACGTCCAACCGCGCTGGTCGTTGGACACGTTGCAAGCGCCGTGACGCTTTTTTGCTCTGCTTCTCTCACAAAAGCCAGCTGAATATTCATGTTTTGCGCTTACCGATTTTATTTTCATTCCCGCTGAGTAAATTTCTAATGTTCGACTCGTGGCGCCAAAAAACTAGCAAGCCCATGCAGGCTATCGCGCCGATAATCGGTGCCGGCGACCCGAGCCCGTAGGCGATGAATGGCGCGAACAATGTTGCACTTAGCGCGGACAAGGAAGAGTAACGAGTCACTAATGCGACGCCGATCCACGAACCGACAAATGCAATTCCCAGCCATGGATTGAAGGCGAGTAAGACACCAATCAGCGTTGCAACGCCTTTGCCACCGGCGAAGCCGAAAAATATCGGATAAAGATGCCCGGCAAACGCTCCTGCTCCTGCGAGTGCAACAACGTGGGGATCGGCACCAAGAAAAGAGCTCAGGACAACAGGTACCACCCCTTTGGCGACGTCGCCAACTAAAGTTAAAGCCGCAGCAACTTTGCCAAAATGACGCAGCACATTAGTCGTGCCCGGATTGTTAGATCCGACATTTCGTGGATCGCCGTGACCGAGTCCTCGGCACACGACGATCGCTGATGAAACCGAACCGAATAAATATCCTACGAGTAGCCAGGTAATTGCCATGGGCGTATTGGATATGATGAGTTGCCCGCATTCAAGTCCGGTATCGAGCAGATGTCTGTTAATATCGCGCCGTCGTTTCGCCTACCTGCTGATTTAGCTTATGGATATTGTCTACTTACATGGTTTGAGCCTGAGTACATTGATCGGGGTTTGGGAATGGGAACGCAAAACCAAGCAAACCGTGGTTGTCGATCTCGACATTGGGATGGATACTCGCGCGGCTGCGAAGAGCGACTCAATCGATGATACAACTGACTACCAAGCCGTGGTAAATCGCCTCCTAGAGTTGGCAAAAGAGTCGAATTTCCGTCTCGTAGAAGCCTTCGCCGAAGCGATCGCCACGACCCTAATCGACGAATTCAAAATCGATTGGGTCCGGGTGCGGATTAATAAACAAGGCGCGCTGCGCGACGCGAGAAGTGTCGGGGTAATCATCGAACGGGGCCCCAATAGCTAACCCCTAGCAATGCAAATTTATGTCGCCATTGGCAGCAATTTCGAGCGGCATAAAAACATCGTCCAAGCATTATCCATGCTGCAAACGACTTTCGGCGAATTACAAATATCAAACGTATACGAGACGATAGCGCTTGGCCAAAGCGGCGAAAACTACTACAACACAGTCGTCGGGTTTTTGGCGGATGACGATGTTGAGTCGATTCACTCAACGTTAAAATCGATAGAATTCGAATTGGGACGTAAGGCGACGGATCGACACACGAATAGGGTGGTTATCGATCTCGATCTGTTGAGTTTTGGTGAGGACGTAATTGAAAACGAGCAATACTCGTTACCTCGACGCGATATTATTCACTGTGCTTTTGTACTTAAACCACTGTCAGATATAGCCCCGGACACCGCACATCCCGTTAGCGGCGAAGCTTACGCGACGCTGTGGGCTCGGTTTGCCGACAAATCGTCTATCGTGCGCGACGTTAGCCACTTATTTCGATGACCTTTAACACCTAACGCCAGGCTGGAAATCTTGTTGCACTGTTTGAAAAGCGGCACTATGGCTACCCCGATGAACGGACCCGTTCGACAATGATTATGACTACTCGTTGCGTAATTTTATTGCTCCTTGTTTCATTCTTGCTACCGGCCTGCAATCCGGTCAAAAATATGCAAGGGCGTGAGCGGCTTACTCAGTTAAAAGCGGTGGTGAATAACTATCGAAAAATGATGCGCTGGGGACATTTTAACGAGGCGGCTCAATATTTAAAATCGAGCGATGGTTCCGAAATTCAGTCGGACCTGGAAAACATGAGCCGTTACAAGGTAACGAATTACACGGTTGCCGATCAAATTACCTCGGAATCGCAATCCGAAGCGAAAGTAACCGCTTACGTAGATTTTTACGATATTGACACCGGGGTCGCGTCCTCAGTTCGAGATGAGCAGTTTTGGTGGTTCGACGAGGAAGAAAAGCATTGGTTTTTGGGTTCTCCGATGATCAATTTTTCAGATCACGTAAAGTAAAATTCAGCCTAGCGCGTCAATACTTGTCTCGATTTAATCAGTAACTAGCGTTCCTACAGATGGACAGAGCGTCCGCCATCGACATTAAGAATGTGCCCGGTGACATAAGGCGCGCTAACGAGATAGCAAACGGCTTGTGCGATATCAGCGATCGCGCCATGACGACCCAACGGAGTATTTCGAATAACGTTCGTGCGATGCTCGGCATCGTCCCCTTGCGCCCAGATAATGGCACCTGGGGATACGCCATTGACGCGGATATCCGGTGCAAAATCTCGAGCGAGTGCTGTGGTTAAACCGATCAGTGCGGCTTTCGAAGCACTATAGATGGCATAACCCAGTTGCGGTCGAAACGCGGAGATGTCGGTAATGTTGACGATCGAGCCTTGGTTTTCGCTCAACAGCGGCCGAGCGGCGCTACTTAGCAAATATGGCGCGCGTAGATTGGTGGCAATTATCTTATCGAACAGTTCGGCATTGGCTGTGCTCGGATCAGAGCGTTCATAAATAGACGCATTGTTTATTAGAACGTTAAGAATCCCCCATTTTGCCGAGATGGCGTCGATTAACATCCTTGCCGTATCCGGATCATTCAAATCGCCTTGTAGCGCAATTGCAGAATCCGTCCTTTTAGAATTCAATAAGCCCACGAGTTCCTGTGCTTGCGATTCACTCGTGTTGTAATGCACCGCTACGGAGTATCCATTTTCATGCAATTGGGTAGCGATCTCCGCGCCTATGCGGTTGGCCGCACCGGTAACAAGCGCTGTCTTAGCCATGAATAACTCCGTTAAGCGTTCGTTGAATGGTCATGCATAAGGTGACTGACCTGGTTGTTCGACGCACCGCGCGTGCTTAAATCATCGACGCGCCAAGCGTTACAATAATCAACTATCGATATTTCGTCGACCACCGACCCTCGGGCCCATGACCATGCTAGACGCGACACAGCTACCGCAGCCCGATGGTGACGCGCAACGCGCTTCCGGTTTGCTTACCGATCGAATTCGAAATTACATTGTGGACTCGGATGGTCGCATCGGTTTCGATGAATTCATGCACATGGCATTGTACGAACCCGGTCTCGGTTATTACACCGGCGGGGCGGTGAAATTCGGCATCGACGGCGACTTTGTTACAGCGCCAGAGATATCCTCTATGTTCGGCGCCAGTGTCGCTCGACAATGCCGCGAAGTCTTAGCGCAAACAGACGGGGATATATTCGAATTCGGTGCAGGCGAGGGCCATCTTGCCGCTAACCTAATTGCGGAATTGGTGAAATTAAACGCATTGCCCAAAAGTTACAAAATTCTCGAATTGAATCCGCTGATGCGCGATCGGCAACGGCGGTTATTGGAAGACCTCGTGCCGGAGCAGTTACCCCGCGTAGAGTGGCTTACGGAGCTGCCCATCTGCACGATTTCTGGCGTTATTTTGGCGAATGAAATTGTTGACGCGTTGCCGGTAAAACTATTTTGCATCCGCTCCGGCAGCGTTTTCGAGCGCCACGTTTGCATCAACAATAACCGATTTGCGTGGCTAGACTTGCCAGCGAACGATGTGCTAACCGCGCAGGTCGTAGCACGAGTCGGAAACAGCATTGTCGACTCGGGTGACGCTTATTTATCGGAAATTAATGTGGGACTCGAGCCGTGGATTAGTGATTTATCGAGAATCTTGCGCGACGGACTTGCCCTGATTTTCGACTATGGGCACGCGCGCTCAGAGTATTACCGGTCCGATCGGACGAACGGGACGTTGCAGTGTCACTTCAGACATCGCGCCCATGACGATCCTTTTTGGTTTCCCGGACTCCAGGATATTACTACCTCGGTTGATTTCACCGCAGTTGCTGAAGCTGCAGATGCGGCCGGATTGCACGTTGCTGGCTTTGTGCAGCAAGCGAATTTTCTGATCGCCTGCGATTTGCTTAGCCATGCTGAGGAACGTGCCCAAGGTGCAAACGTTAAAGAGCTGGCCCGACTCGCCTACGAAACAAAAGTTCTCACTTTACCTACTGAGATGGGAACGCGCTTCAAAGTATTAGCCTTGACGAAGGGCTACAATCACGCCCTGCGCGGATTTCAAAACCGCGATGATCGCCATCGACTTTGATAGCGCTAATGGGATAGGAATTCGATTTTGTTGTTACCGCAATTATTCGCGCTTGCGTTCGTTCAAGGCATTACGGAATTTCTCCCGATATCGAGTTCTGGCCACCTCATCTTACTTCCGCAACTCACCGGTTGGGCGGACCACGGATTAGCATACGATGTCGCCGCTCATTTTGGCACCTTAATTGCGGTTGTCTGTTACTTCCGCGGTGACCTATCGACAATGCTATCGCACTGGTTTCATAACCTCGCCGGGGGCGTGGCGACTGGGTACAGCCGATTAATGTGGGCCGTGCTCTGGGCAACCACCCCGGTTTGTGTTTTTGGCCTGCTATTCCACGACTTTATTGCCCAACAATTGCGCGACCCTTTAATCATTGCGGCAACAACCATCGGATTCGGAATCGTGTTATTGCTCGCCGACCGTCTGGGGAGCCGGCGTCGCACGGTGGAATCGATCACCTGGCAAGACGTCGTAGTAGTTGGTTTTGCGCAAGCGCTTGCTTTGGTTCCTGGGACTTCCCGATCCGGTATTACAATCAGCGCGGCTTTGGCACTAGGGCTGACGCGTGAAGCGGCGGCGCGTTTTTCGTTTCTGCTGTCGATTCCGGTAATCGTTCTCGCTACGGGTTACGAAACGAGCCAGTTGCTTGGAAGTTCTATCACCGTCGATTGGGGCGCTCTGCTAACGGTCTCGGTAGTCGCCTGCGTGAGCGCATTCGCTTGCATCGCTGTATTTATGCGATTTCTAGAGCGCCTGGGCATGTTACCTTTCGTTTTGTATCGTTTTGCACTGGGAGCGCTGTTAATCGCGATGCTTTGACAGTGGTCTTTGGCGCAACCATAGCGAATAATTATTACTTCAGTGGTTCACCACCATGAACGAATCTGCAACTTACGTTCACCATGTGGGTCACAGAGATGAATTGCCTAGGATCCGGATAGAGAACATATGAATATTGGTTGGCCGAATTGGACTCCACTCGCAGCGCTTGCGGTTGCCATCGGAATGTTTGCTGCACACAGCGTTGGCGCTGAGCAAGCCACTCCGCCTGGAGCGGAAGTGGCGACTTTCGCAGGCGGATGCTTTTGGTGTATGGAACCAGCTTACGACAAATTGGACGGAGTTTTTGCGACTGTGTCCGGCTACACCGGTGGCGAGAATCTTAACCCGACCTACCAAGAAGTTTCTGCGGGGGGGACTGGACACACCGAGGCGGTCCAGATAACTTTCGATGCGAATAAAGTTTCTTATGAAAAGTTACTTGAAGTGTTTTGGATGAACGTTGATCCGACGGTTCGCGATCGCCAGTTTTGTGATCGCGGAAACCAGTACCGCACCGGAATTTTTTATCATGGTGACGAGCAAAGGCGATTGGCCCAAGCGTCAAAATCGGAACTGGACGCGACCAAGCCATTTAATGACCCAATCGTTACAGAAATAACGGCAGCGGATACATTCTACCCCGCCGAAGAATACCATCAGGATTACTACAAAAAGAACCCACTCCGCTATAAATTTTATCGCTACAACTGTGGACGCGATAAGCGGCTAAATGAACTGTGGGGAAATTCGCCATAGGCCTGTAGTTCTATGCGACGCACGCACTAAATTCCAATGTATATTTTGAATAAACTAATCGCCGATTGTTACATTCTGTGTTTTGCGACGGAGTGCAGAAAAATGGCGCTCAAAAAATTGCTAATTTGGCGCAAGTCCGACTACTGCATATGCCATCACCCTACCGGCTATAAAGCTAAACTTCACTGTCAGCAGCATGAGCTTCACTCAGCAAGATCAGGCAATTATGTTCGCCGACATTGTCGGCAGCACCTCGTTATATAAAACGCTGGGAGACACGGCGGCGCGCAGCGCCGTGGCCGAGTGTTTAGATGTCGCTAAGCGATCCATCACCGATCATAGCGGT
>CAWLAW010000063.1:0-9482 GCA_963854885.1 Gammaproteobacteria bacterium
ATTTCACGTAAGCTTTCTTCCAGCCCTGCCGAACACCGGCACTTCCGCGAAAGTGGCGAGTCTTGGCAGGAACATTACATACTGTGACGCCTTCAACCTTAACGCTAAAAAGTTCCTCGACTGCCTCCTTTATTTCCGGCTTGGTAGCATCGGAAAGTACGCGGAAAACATATTGTCGATTCAAATCTGCCGCTCGCGCAGCTTTTTCTGATATTTTCGGTTCTACCAAAACCTGCATTAATCGTTCGCGGTTCATTTCAGTTGCTCCTCAACTTGCGCTACGGCAGCTTTTGAAATTACTACCTTTTCGAACGCGAGTAACATCGCGGGATCGATAGTTCCGACATCGATCAGACCAACCCAATATAAATTACGAGCCGCTAAATACAGATTTTCAGTCACGTCCTCGGCCACGATTAAAACGTCCTTGGCCTCGAAATTCTTCAGTACTTGGATCAGCGCTTTGGTCTTCGGCTCTGCTAGTTCGCAAGAATCAACAACGACCAAACGTTCTTGGCGTACCAATTCTGAGAATATGGATGACAAAGCGTGGCGGTACATCTTTCGATTAACTTTCTGCGTATAACTTCTCGGTGTGGCCGCAAACGTGACGCCGCCACCGCGCCAGATCGGGCTACGAATCGTACCCGCACGCGCGCGACCTAAGCCTTTTTGTCGGAACGGTTTTACCCCACCACCGCGCACTGCTGAGCGACTCTTGCTCGCCTTCGTGCCGCGGCGGCCGCCCGCGAAATACGCGGTGACTATTTGATGGACCAGCGGTTCGTTATAGGCGCGGTCGAAAACGTCTTCCGATAGCGCGACGGTGCCGGCGGCGTCACCGTTGGTGAATGAAAGAATCTGCAAATCCATGGCTAACTAGTTCCCGCTCGCTTTGACTGACGGTTTGATCATGACGTCGCCGCCCTTCGCGCCCGGTAGAGCACCTTTAATCAGAAGGAGATTACGATCGACATCGACCTTAACAATTTTTAACCCCTGAATCGTGCGCTGGGCATTACCCATATGCCCGGACATTTTCTTTCCCTTAAAGACCCGTCCCGGGGTTTGGCACTGTCCTATCGATCCGCCGACTCTGTGCGATAGGGAGTTGCCGTGGGTTGCGTCTCCCATGCTGAAATTGTGTCGCTTTATCACTCCAGCGAAGCCCTTACCGATTGTTGTTCCAGTAACGTCGACAGTTTGGCCAACTTCGAATAGATCTGCTTTTAATTCGCTACCCGTTACCAATTCCGTAACACCACTCTCTTCGAGGCGAAATTCCCACAGGCCGCGGCCAGCTTCCATATCACTTTTGCTAAATTCGCCGGCTTCAGATTTACTAATTCTGTTGCGGTGCTTAGCGCCGGTCGTAACCTGTACAGCGTCGTAACCATCGCTGATTTCGGTCTTTACGCGAGTGACCCTGTTGGGGGTTACTTCAACGACGGTTACTGGGACGGAATCGCCGTCTTCCATAAACACACGCGTCATTCCGCGTTTTTGTCCAATTAATCCTATAGCCATTTTAATTCTCGCTCCCGCCTATTCCTAGTTGAGCTTGATTTGGACGTCTACGCCCGCAGCAAGATCGAGCTTCATCAATGCATCGACGGTTTTATCAGTAGGGTTCACGATATCGAGTAGCCGCTTGTGCGTGCGGATCTCATATTGGTCCCGCGCATCCTTGTTAACATGTGGCGAAATTAACACGGTGAACCGCTCTTTTTTTGTCGGCAACGGAATCGGACCTTTGACCTGGGCGCCAGTCCGCTTAGCGGTTTCGACGATTTCTCGAGTCGATTGGTCAATCAATCGATGGTCGAACGCCTTTAGCCGAATTCTTATTACCTGTTGGTCCATTTCTGCGCTTCGCTATGTCTGTTTGGCTGAATGTGCCCTGAAAATGCGCTTAAAGCGCATCTCAGAGGTCTCGTAAAAAAAATTACTCGATGATTTTCGCAACAACCCCGGCACCGACCGTACGTCCACCTTCACGGATGGCAAAGCGTAAGCCTTCTTCCATCGCTATCGGGTTGATCAACTTCACTTCGACCTTGACGTTATCTCCCGGCATCACCATCTCCACGCCTTCCGGTAAATCTACCGCCCCCGTCACGTCTGTCGTGCGGAAATAAAACTGTGGGCGGTAATTATTGAAAAACGGCGTATGGCGTCCACCTTCGTCTTTCGATAGCACATACACTTCCGCTTCAAAGTGCGTGTGCGGATTCACTGAACCCGGGATGCATAACACCTGCCCGCGTTCCACGTCTTCGCGTTTCGTTCCACGCAATAACACGCCAACGTTATCTCCTGCTCGACCTTCGTCCAGCAGCTTGCGGAACATCTCAACACCCGTACAGGTCGTCTTTGTCGTCTCTCTAATCCCGACAATTTCGATCTCGTCTCCGATATGCACAACCCCACGTTCCACTCGACCCGTCACCACCGTGCCACGACCACTGATCGAAAATACGTCTTCTATCGGTAACAAAAATGGTTGGTCTACCGGACGTTCCGGCTCCGGGATGTAACTGTCCATCGCCGCTACCAACTTCTCTATCGCTGGCTTTCCGATGTCGCTTTCGTCTCCTTCCAACGCCTTCAACGCACTGCCGATAATCACCGGCGTGTCGTCTCCCGGGAATTGGTATAAATCCAATAATTCCCGTACTTCCATCTCGACCAGTTCGAGTAGTTCCGCGTCGTCTACCATGTCTGCTTTGTTTAAAAACACCACGATGTACGGCACACCCACTTGACGGGCCAACAAAATGTGCTCGCGCGTTTGCGGCATCGGGCCGTCTGCTGCACTACACACCAAGATCGCGCCGTCCATCTGCGCCGCGCCTGTAATCATGTTCTTTACATAGTCCGCGTGTCCCGGGCAATCAACGTGCGCGTAATGGCGAGCTTCACTTTCGTACTCAACGTGCGCCGTCGCTATCGTGATCCCACGTTCTCGTTCTTCTGGCGCATTATCAATCTGGTCATACGCCTTCGTCTCGCCGCCAAATTTCGCCGCCGAAATCATCGTCAGCGCCGCCGTAAGCGTCGTCTTACCGTGATCAACGTGGCCGATCGTGCCTACGTTAACGTGCGGCTTCGTTCTTTGAAATTTCTCCTTCGACATGACCTAACCTCTATTCAAAACTTAATGCGGTGAAAACTATTGTTTAATTATCGTTTCAGCCACATTGCTGGGCGCGGCTGCATAACGTGAAAATTCCATTGAATAAGTCGCTCGACCTTGCGTTGCGGAACGCAAATCCGTCGAATAACCGAACATTTCCGATAGCGGTACTTCGGCTCGGATAATCGTGCCTCCTGGCCCGCCTTCGGTGCCGTGTAAAATTCCGCGGCGCCGGCTAATGTCCCCATTCACCGGCCCCATATATTCGTCGGGCGTGACAATTTCGACATTCATCACTGGCTCAAGCAACACCGGATCAGCTCTATTCGCGCCATCCTTAAACCCCATCGATGCCGCTATTTTGAACGCGACGTCACTTGAATCGACGTCGTGATAAGACCCATCGAACAACGTGACTTTAATATCCAGCATCGGATAGCCAGCGATCACCCCGTTGGACATTTGTTCGCTAACACCTTTTTCAACTGACGGAATATATTCCTTAGGAATCGTGCCGCCGACAATTTGGTTTACAAATTCGAATCCCGCGCCTGGTTCACCCGGTTCAATGCGAAACACCACATGGCCATATTGTCCACGTCCACCAGATTGTTTGACGAATTTTCCTTCCGCTTTCTCAACCACTTTGCGAATCGTTTCGCGATAGGCGACCTGCGGCTTGCCAACATTTGCTTCGACGTTAAATTCTCGGCGCATTCGGTCAACGATGATGTCGAGATGTAATTCACCCATCCCGGCAATGATCGTTTGGCCCGACTCTTCGTCGGTGGAAACCCGGAACGACGGATCTTCGGCGGCCAGCTTGGTCAGCGCGACACCCATTTTTTCTTGATCCACCTTCGTTCTTGGTTCCACTGCAACAGCGATAACCGGATCCGGAAACTCCATACGCTCAAGCGTTATGATTTGCTTCGCGGCGCACAAAGTATCGCCAGTTGTCACGTCTTTTAATCCGACCGCTGCGGCAATATCACCCGCGCGCACCTCGTTAATTTCTTCACGGGAATTCGCATGCATTTGCAGGATTCGACCAACCCGTTCTTTCTTCGATTTCACCGGGTTATAAATTGAATCTCCGGATTTCAAAACCCCGGAATACACTCGAAAAAACGTTAAACTGCCTACAAATGAGTCCGTCGCGATCTTAAACGCCAGCGCGGCGAATGGTTCGTCGTCTGATGAAGGGCGCGACGCCTCTGTCGTGCCGTCTTCTAGCACACCGTTAATGGCTTTCACTTCTGTCGGCGCCGGCATCAGTTCTATCACCGCGTCTAGCACTGCTTGGACGCCCTTGTTCTTAAATGCTGAGCCGCACAAAACCGGAACCACCTCATTTGCAAGCGTCCCGGCGCGCAATCCAGCGATAATCTCTTCGCTCTCGAGATCGCCTGTATCGAGATATTTTTCGGTTAGCGAGTCGATACATTCTGCCGCAGTCTCAATCATTTTTTCTCGCGCCGCTGTACATTCGTCGACCATTTCTGCGGGAATGTCGCGTTCGTCGAAATTCATCCCTAGTGTCGCGTCATCCCAGTAAATCGCGCGCATGCGGATTAAATCTACGACACCTTGGAATTTATCCTCCGCGCCGATGGGAAGCTGGATCGGAACTGCGTTAGAACCGAGACGCTCCTTTATTTGCTCCACTACGCGTTGAAAATCAGCGCCCGCCCGGTCCATTTTGTTAACAAACGCTAGCCGCGGCACTTCATACTTATTCGCCTGGCGCCACACGGTTTCGGACTGTGGTTCGACACCACCAACCGCGCAAAATACGCCGACGGCGCCGTCGAGAACGCGCAACGACCGTTCTACTTCGATAGTGAAATCGACGTGCCCGGGTGTATCAATGATATTGATACGGTGCTCCGGGAACTGCTTCGCCATGCCGCTCCAAAAGCAGGTCGTGGCGGCCGAAGTTATCGTAATCCCGCGCTCTTGTTCCTGCTCCATCCAGTCCATTGTGGCCGCGCCATCGTGGACTTCGCCTATTTTGTGCGAGACACCGGTGTAATACAGGATCCTTTCGGTGGTCGTCGTCTTACCCGCATCGATATGGGCCATAATCCCAATATTGCGATAGCGTTCGATGGGTGTAATTCGGGCCACTTCTCAAACTCCAAAACGCGGGGCTACCAGCGGTAATGCGAGAACGCGCGGTTGGCGTCGGCCATTTTATGGGTGTCTTCGCGCTTTTTGACCGCTGATCCACGGTTATCCGCCGCGTCCATCAGTTCCCCGGCGAGGCGCTTATCCATCGACTTTTCGCTGCGCTTACGGGCCGCATCAACTAGCCAGCGCATTGCAAGCGCCATCCGTCGATGCGGTCTAACTTCAACAGGTACTTGGTATGTTGCACCACCTACGCGTCGCGATTTCACTTCGACTTTTGGTTCGACATTGTCGAGTGCTTGTTTGAACAGATCTAAGGGTTCGCCTTTGACACTTAAATCGTCTAGTGCGCCATACACAATTCTTTCGGCAACTGATTTTTTGCCACGCGACATCACTAGGTTAATGAATTTAGCGAGCACCTGATCACCATATTTCGGATCAGGAAGGATTTCGCGTTTTTGTGCTGCGTGTCGTCTAGACATCGTAAATACTCAACTCTAAGCCTTGGGTCGCTTCGTGCCGTATTTCGAACGGCCTTTACGTCTATCTGAGACGCCTGATGTATCCAGCGTTCCGCGGACAGTGTGGTAACGCACGCCAGGTAGATCCTTTACGCGACCGCCGCGAATCAGAATAACCGAGTGTTCTTGGAGGTTATGGCCTTCACCGCCGATGTATGTCGTTACTTCTTGTCCATTCGTCAGACGTACCCGAGCAACTTTTCTCAGCGCAGAGTTCGGTTTCTTTGGCGTCGTTGTATAGACGCGCGTGCAAACTCCGCGTTTTTGCGGACATCCCTCAAGCGCAGGAACATTGCTCTTCTTTATCTGGCGCTTACGGGGCTTGCGCACGAGCTGGTTGATTGTAGCCATATAATTCGACTTCTTTTCGATCCCTACGGGGCGAATCTTTTATACGTTAGGTTGCGGGCAATTGTTCGTCGGCCAGACCATAGTTGGCGTCGATGAACGCGATATTTACCCGGTCAAAATCAGTTTGGGGCCACGACTCAAAGTCAACTAAGCACTCGCACAATTGTTCTCTGTGACGTGTGGTTGTTCGGTCGAAAACTTGACCGCGAGGGACAGGATTGCCGGGCGCCAAACTAAAGCGACAGGCGGGAGCGTACTCCGGCCTGTCGCAGAAGCGGGATTATAGTGAGGTAGTACCTAGACTGTCAACGATTTCACGCGCTTTTCGTAGTCTGGTCAGCGGCATCCTCAGTCGCTTCTTGCGGCTCTGCCGATTGCAGTTCTGAAAGCACGTCTGCTTCAGGCAAAACCGGCGCTTCAAACAGCATTCCTCGCTTGCGACGCCGTTCTCCATGATAGGAAAAGCCTGTGCCTGCCGGGATTAGACGGCCGACGATGACATTTTCCTTCAAGCCCCGGAGTTCATCGCGCTTACCAGTGACCGACGCTTCGGTGAGGACCCGCGTCGTTTCTTGGAAAGACGCCGCCGAAATGAATGATTCAGTTGCCAGCGAAGCCTTGGTAATACCCAAGAGTAATTGCTGGTAAGTAGCCTCTTCCTTCCCTTCGATTCGCATGCGGTGGTTTTCCTCAATCCAGCGCTCTTTCTCGACTTGCTCTCCGCGCAGAAAGCGCGTATCGCCAGGATTGACAATTTCCACCTTACGCAGCATTTGGCGCACGATAACTTCAATATGCTTATCGTTGATTTTCACCCCTTGAAGGCGATAAACCTCTTGCACTTCGTTGACAATATAGCGGGTCAATTCCCGTACACCTTTGAGTTTCAGAATGTCGTGGGAGTCCGGCGCACCATCGCAAATTGTTTCACCTTTTTCGACATGTTCACCTTCGAATACCGTGACATGTCGCCATTTGGGTATCAGGTTTTCAATCGTTTCCCCATCTTCCTGGGTAATGACGAGGCGCTGTTTTCCTTTGGTATCTTTTCCGAAAGACACTGTCCCGGTCGTTTCGGCAAGTATCGCTGCCTCTTTAGGTTTGCGTGCTTCAAACAAATCAGCAACACGCGGTAGACCACCCGTAATATCCCGAGTCTTAGATGATTCTTGGGGGATTCGAGCGACGACATCACCGACCTTAACCTCACCGCCGTCTGCGATGTTGACGATCGCACCCGGTAGCAAGAAATACTGAGCAGGCAAATCGGTTCCCGGGATCTTGAGCTCTCCGCCTTTCTCGTCGACTAACGAGACCATCGGACGCAAATCCTTGGCGCTGGTACCACGCTGTTTAGGATCGGTCACAACGACACTCGAAAGGCCGGTGATCTCATCCATTTGCTGGGTCACGGTGACGCCATCGACGATGTCTTTGAAATGAACTCGACCGGCTACCTCGGTAATGATCGGGTGCGTATGCGGGTCCCAGTTTGCGATGGGTTGCCCCGGATCAACCGTGCCACCGTCGCCGACCCGCAACGTCGCTCCGTAAGGCACTTTATAGCGCTCGCGTTCGCGGCCGATTTCGTCAATAACGGCGAGCTCACCGGAGCGTGAAACGGCAACTAAATTGCCGTCGCTGCGCTGCAGCACTTTCATATTTACAAGTTTGACGGTACCGCCATACTTAACATCGATACTATTAACTGCCACCGTCCGCGACGCCGCGCCGCCGATGTGGAATGTGCGCATCGTCAGCTGCGTGCCCGGCTCTCCGATCGACTGCGCAGCCATAACTCCGACCGCTTCGCCTTCGTTGACCCGGCGCCCACGCGCTAGATCACGTCCGTAGCATGATGCGCAGACGCCATACCGTGTTACACAGGTTATCGCCGAGCGAACTTTGACCTCATCGATACCATTATCATCCAGATGTTGGACCCACTTTTCATCAAGTAAGGTACCGGCCGGCGCGATTACTTCACCGGTGGTTAGTTTGTAGACGTCGTCGGCGAGAACGCGACCTAGTATTCGGTCACGCAACGCCTCTACCTCGTCACCGCCTTCGATGATTGGCGTCAAGATAAAACCATCGGTGGTTCCGCAATCGACTTCCGTAACGACTAAATCCTGAGCGACATCAACGAGGCGGCGGGTTAAATAACCGGAGTTAGCCGTTTTTAATGCGGTGTCCGCAAGGCCTTTGCGCGCGCCATGTGTGGATATGAAGTACTGGAGGACGTCTAAGCCTTCACGGAAGTTCGCGGTGATCGGCGTTTCTATGATCGATCCATCCGGTTTTGCCATCAAACCACGCATGCCGGCTAATTGGCGAATTTGAGCCGCCGATCCACGAGCGCCGGAATCAGCCATCATGTAGATCGAGTTAAAGGAAGCCTGCTCTATTTCCTCACCCTTTGCATTGGTGACGGTCTCCGTGCCGAGTTTCTCCATCATCGCGTTTGCGACCTGGTCGTTCGTATGTGACCAAATGTCGACGACCTTGTTGTAACGTTCGCCGGTCGTTACCAAACCCGATGCATATTGGTCCTCGATTTCTTTGACGCCTTCTTCTGCCGTTTGAATAATTGATTGTTTAGAATCCGGCACAACCATGTCGTCGACGCCAATTGACACGCCAGCCCGGGTCGCTTGTTGAAAACCCATGTACATCAGCCGATCGGCGAAAATTACCGTCTCCTTAAGACCGACATTTCTATAACAAGCGTCGAATAATTTCGAGATAGAACGCTTGTCTAAGGTTCTATTTGCCAGCTCGAACTTCATCCCATCGGGTAATATTGCCGACATAAGCGCTCTGCCAACCGTCGTGTCAACAACGCGAGTGTTCTCTTGCTGCTCGCCATCATCATCGACAAAACGTTCCGTCATACGCACGCGGCAACGGGCATGTAACGATGCGTTACCCGTTTCGTGCGCACGATGCACTTCTTCTATGTCCGCGAATAACATGCCGGTCCCAACTGCCGCGGCGGATTCCCGTGTCATGTAATACAGTCCCAATACGACGTCTTGGGTCGGTACGATGATCGGATCGCCATTTGCCGGTGAAAGAATATTGTTCGTCGACATCATGAGGCCGCGGGCTTCAAGTTGTGCTTCAATTGACAAAGGCACGTGGACCGCCATCTGATCGCCATCGAAATCCGCGTTGAATGCGGTACACACGAGCGGATGAAGTTGAATGGCCTTGCCCTCGATTAAGACCGGTTCGAATGCTTGGATACCTAATCGATGCAGCGTAGGAGCGCGGTTCAACATGACCGGGTGCTCGCGAATTACTTCTTCAAGAATGTCCCAAACTTCTGAGCCTTC
>CAWLAW010000064.1:0-9460 GCA_963854885.1 Gammaproteobacteria bacterium
CATCTCATTTCCTTCGCGAAGTACTGACTCGCTTTTTTTAAAATCTCCTTTTCCATTTTGAGTAACCGCACTTCTTTGCGAAGTTCCTTCAACTCTTCACGCTCATCACCAGTTAATCGTGTCCCTGCCGCTTCCTCAGCAAATCGGTCCCGCCATTTGCTTAACAAATTCGCGTTAACATCAACGCTTCGGGCGGCTTCCGACAGCTTGTAGCCTTGCTCCGTGATGAGCGCCACCGCTTCGCGTTTGAATCCTTCCGTGTATTTTCTTCTTAATGGTTTTTTCGTTGTCATTTTTCACCTCGCTATGGCATCTTAACGCCTTAACTTGGTGTCCGGATTTAGTAGACCACTTCAATTGCCGTAAACCACCAGGAGAAGCGCTCGGCGCGCCATAGGTGCTTTAGGCAGTTGGATAAATACGCGTCGAGTAGCGCCCTATCGTTTCCATCAAAATATGCGCAGCATGCTTGTCACAAATTCGCATAATTCTCTTAATGGAACTCGATTTTATTTTCTGACGGCGTATTAGAATTAAGGGAACGCGTTCCTCGTTAGCTGGCCCACGCGTGAGAAAACTCAGCCCTTACATCCGAATGTCGTGCCAAGCCAGCGTTCAAGAACTTCGAACGAATGAGTGCTAGGTGTTCGCGCCCAAATAGCCCACTGGTTCGACTGCTTTCAGGATCTTTGAATACCTAATGAGGGACGCCCACGAAACCTGACTCCTCGGCCGCTACCATCGATGCGTTAACATCGCTAACGCCCTGACCAGTGTCCGCTACGTAGTCTTCAAATGAGGATGTGTCGGCACCGATTTCGGCGCATGCTTGGAGGAGGTCTTTGGCGGATTCAAGCTCGAACTCGCGCCAACCACTGCTCCAGCCTTGAAGGTAGATCCACATCGCGAACGGCACTTCCAAATTCTGTTTTTTTGCATAGTAAAAAGCGCGATGTGCCAGGCTCGAATCGAGCAATCGGTGTGGGCTACGCAGCGGCAACGACTGCAAGGCGGCGTACTCGCGGGCGGTCGCGTAGTACATGCGAGCCTTGCGATCCGCCGCCTGCGAGGGCGGTCGCCGTTGCATATCAGAATCAACTCGCGTTGTGAGGCCGAAGGCTTCGTAGCTTAACGTATAGACATGGAAATCAACCGTGACTCGAAAATCCCGCACAATCTCAAGTGTCGGTCGAACCGCCAAATATCCGTGCGGAGATTTAAGATCGAGATAAACCGTAAGCACCGCCTCCCCCGGTTCACGCGAAAGTCTTAGCCAATCGTTCTGCTGCTCCATGATTGCGGTGACCGCTGCGCTTGGATGTACGATATGTCGATCAACCATTTATATCCTAAACTCTTACGACAAGGCGTCGCCGTAGGGATGCGGCGATCGATAAAAGGGAACCGTCCCGCCGCTAATCGAGCGCAAACGCAAAAATCATTGAACTCGGGTTAGTGTTTTCTAACCCTGGCGTCGCATCGATCCACCACTTCGGCATGGTGCCGCCGAAACCGACTGCGATAGCGATATATTGCTTTCCGTCGACGGCGTAGCTTATTGGCGGGGCATTGATGCCCGACCCGGTCGGAAAACGCCACAGCTCGTTCAAGTTCTCGGCGTCGTAAGCAACTAAGTCCCCGTTCGGTAATCCGGTAAAAACTAGGTCGCCCGCCGTTGCGAGGACCCCACCGAGCAGTGGCCACTCAGATTCCGCCTTATAAGTAACTTTCCCGGTTTTCACGTTCACCGCCGTAAGGCTGCCCGTGATGCGTTCCGTTTGTTGTATGCCGCCCGCGGTAAACCATTCTCTGGGTATCGGCTTCTCATCATCGGCAGCGACGGTCGAGGTGATTTGATGGCAGCTTTCAATGACCGGGATGTACAGCATCGCTCGTTTTGGGTGATAACTCATCGGTGCCCAATTCTTACCGCCCATTGCGCCGGGGCACACGAGGTCCGATTTCGGTTTGCTGCGCCCAGATGCGATGCCGGCATAGTGTTGAATTTTGGATTCCGGATCGTAGTCAACCGGGCGGCCCGTGGTCGGGTGAATTCCGGCGGTCCAATTTAGTCTTTTCACGAACGAGGAAGCGTAAACAAATTTCCCGTTCGTGCGGTCAATGGCGTACAAAAACCCATTGCGATCAGCATGCAGCATCAGGCTGACGGGATCGCCATTAACCTCTGTATCTGCCAACACCAATTCGTTTACACCATCGTAGTCAAACGGATCGTTCGGCGTATATTGGAAATGAAATTTTATTTCGCCGCTATTCGGATCTAACGCAATAGCGCTGTTCGAATAGAGATTATCGCCTGGGCGATACTCACGATCCCAGTCTGGGGCAGGGTTACCCGCACCCCAATAAAGTAGGTCGAGCTTGCTGTCGTAGGAACCCGTTACCCAGGTTGCGCCGCCGCCCGTTTTATACGCATCGTGATCGTCCTGCCAAGTCTCACTACCCGGCTCACCGGGTGCGGGGATCGTGTGGCGCCGCCAGCGCCGTTTTCCGGTGTTGAGATCGGTCGCCTCAAGCCAACCACGGATGCCAAATTCACCACCGGACACGCCGCTAATGGCCATGTCTTTCACGATTAACGGCGCTACGGTAATTGTTTCGCCAATTGCGGGATCCGCTAGTTGTGATTCCCAAATAATCTCGCCGTCATTTTTGTTCGTTGCGATTAAGCGGCCATCAAGGGTGTGCGAAAGAACGGCGTTACCCCAAAGCGCCGCGCCCTTGTTGTCGACCCCACAGCAAGCGATTTCTCCCGCCCAATCTTTATCTGTGCCAGGATCCATTCGCCAAACAAATTTGGCCCGTCCTTCGCGCACATCGATCTTTGTTAGGACACCCCATCCATCTATGGCATACATGTAGCCATCCTCGACTAAAGGGGTTGCTTCCAATCCGGCGATCGGCCAGATACCACCCCCAGTCGTGCCACCAAGCGCGTACGTCCACGCAACTTTCAGCCGCCCAATCGTCTCTCGGTTTATCTCGGCAAGATTAGCGAAGCGCTGGGCGCTATAAGTGCTGTGATGATGAACCCAATTATGCGGTTCGGTACCCGCGTTTAAGAGTCTGTGCTCACTAGTTTCATTTGCTTGCGCCGCAGCGGCGATTGTCAGAACGATGACGGCGCCGATTACCAGTAAACGATTGCAGATGGTCACGTTGGGTTCTCCCGAATAGCGTACGTTTATTGTGCCATCATCTGGCAACGTTTGGCGTCTGCGCCCCAAAATGCGACGCAATCCGAATGGCCGGGCTCGCCCCTACGTTGAATTTGGTTCGACACATAATTGACTACATCATCGATTTCGGACTCTTTCAGAAAGTAACGCGCGCGCGCTGGCATGGCATTGCCAAGTTCCTCGCGAGTGCTTGCGTAACACTCTCTGTTTTCCCCTCGATAAGCTTTGCGCTTGTGGTACGGCATGCCGGATCCGGGTCGCCCACATCGAATAACCAACGCCAGGGCCTCCTCGTCGAGTGGGCTATCGCGAAGCGACGATGCGACGCCGCCATAACCCCCTCCCCCTTTGCCGTGCCATTTATGACAACCCATACAGTTAGCTTTTTTGTAGACGGCTTTGCCGGCACTGAAATCGGATCCCGTCGCACTTAACGGTAAAATCATCAACGCACACGCGATGAAAAAACCGCGGCAGAGAACATTTAGGTATTTAGAGAAATTAGACATCGTTTGCGTTCGCTTTCTACTCTCGGGATGTACACATCACAGCTATGTCTCCGAGCACACGGTCAATGACTATACCGAAAAGAATCGCTCAACTATTACGTTAGCTAAATCGATGTTGCGTAATTTTAACCTTAGAATCAAATGGGTGACAGACCACGTTCCTTGTGAGCCTGCCGCTTTCCAAACCCAACGTTCTAGTTCCGTTCAGCTCGCGACGGCTTCCCAGCGTCTTTGGTCGGCCTGGTTTTCCAGGAACGACGCGCGCTCCGAGCACTGTTTCAATTCCGGTCGCGAATTGTTGATTGACCGATAAGAAGCCGCCGTTCGTGGCCAAACAACTGGCTTGTAGAATTTGGAACCTTAGATGCCCATCAAACAACGTTAAATGATGTACCAAGGTATACCGCCCACCGCTAGGCGTTCGTCGTGGCAAGGGGCTTTTTTATCGCGCAAAGATTCTTCGCAATGATCGCGCGCCGCGTTCAGTCATCCCACTCGACGAAAAGTTCTGCGGGGCCCCGGAATGTCATGTTTGACGAAAACAGCAACTGCTGATCGGCGCTCAAGCGCAGGCTTGGGAGCCGCTCAGCCAATACCTCGAGGGCGATTTTCGCTTCCAGCCGTGCGAGGCGGGCACCGAGACAAAAATGGATGCCGTGGCCAAAGGAGACGTGCTTGCGCACGTTCTCTCTGTATATATCAAACGTTGAAGGCGCTTCGAATTCACCGGCTTCATGATTTGCAGCGCCGAGACTTAAGAAAATCTGCGTGCCGGCGGGAATCTCGATTCCGCCGATACTTGTATCGACCAGTGCGACCCGGCGCCAGCTCGTTTGCGGAGAGTCGAACCGCAGCACCTCTTCGAGCGCGTTTGTAATCGTGGTCGGATTAGCGCGAATCGCATTCCAATTGTCCCGATTGGGAAGCAAATTTAACAGCATGTTGCCGATAAAATTGCTGACGATTTCGTGGCCGGCGAAAGATAGACCGTAGACGATCGATTCGACTTCCCGATACTTTAAGTCGTCCGGATTGGCCGCGTGCGCGGCGAGTAATTCAGACGTAAAATCGTCCTTGGGTTCCTCTCGTAGTTGAGCGACAAATTCTCGGCAGTAGCGCCAATAGCGCAACATGTTTTGTGCGATGTCCACTTGTTCGTTAGCGCTGGGATTGCCCCACGTAAACGCTAGACGGTTGGACGTCCAGTGAATCAATTGTTCGTCGTGCGCCTCTGGAAATCCGATAAAGCGAAAGATAATTTGGCCGGGAAGCGGATGTGCGAATGAACTCACAAACTCCGCCGGACCGCCTCTCCCCAGCATCTGATCGATCAACTCATGACTGCGCTGGCGGATGTACGGCTCGAGAATTTTCATACGGCGCCCGGAAAAGCCCTCGCGCGTATACTTGCGAATGCGTCCGTGGTCGGGTTGCTGACGGTTCGACATTACCGCAATGGGATCGTAATCGTTCGCGTGCAGAATGTCGGCCGCGCGGTCGCATACCGGAAAGATCGGATCCTGCACATTCTCTGAAGAAAATATTTCCGGTTGTTTGAACACCTCCAAGACATGTTCCATCCGCGTTACCACCAGGTAACCGAGTTTTTCCGCGTAGAAGATCGGTTGTTCGACGTTCAATTTTTCGAGCTGCGGGTACGGATCGCGCAAGTAGTTCGCATCGAACGGCGTAAAGTCGTGATCGATGGGGCATCCACTTGGCTTCGTAGCGGGCACAATGCGAATTTTGTGGTAGGCGTCCTCAGCGCTCATATCAGTTCCTCATTGAGGTTTAATCGCGTTCGCGATGCCGGCCATTGATCGGTCACATGGCGACAGTTGATTAATAACCGGCGCTCTTTGGTCCTGGCTTTTTCGGCCGGTTGCCGAGTTTGAAAGACTCCGCGAGATGCCGAGCGCCCTCGCCGAGCACCAGGGTATCCACCCCGACACCGATAAAGTCCGCACCCCGCTCGCGGTAGTTAGCAACCAACTCGGGATCGAGGCAGAGTAGCCCCGCGTACTTACCCGCGGCTTTGATTCGACTCAATCCGTCGTTGATAGCCGCGACGACTTCCGGATGACCGGCGTTGCCAACGTGCCCCATCGACGCCGATAGATCGGATGGTCCAATAAACACGCCATCTACACCGTCGACCTGAAGCACAGCGTCAAGATGAGCCATGGCTTCGGCCGTTTCGACTTGAACGATCAAACAGATCTCGGCGTTAGCCTTGTCCAGATAACCAGTTACCTGGTTCCAGCGCGCGGCACGCGCCATGGACGTGCCAAGCCCCCGCTTTCCGGCAGGCGGATAGCGTAAAGCCTGAACAATAGCTTCGGCTTGCGCGGCATTTTCCACCATCGGCACTAGGAAGGACTGAGCCCCCATATCCAATAATTTTTTTAGCAACGCTGGATTGTCGTCCACTGGACGGACGATCGGAGCCACATCGTAGGGCCCCATCGCCTGCAGGTGCGACAGGATGTCAGACAATTCGAAAGGGCCGTGTTCATGGTCGATCAGTAGCCAGTCGAAGCCGGCGCCGGCCGCGATCTCTGCAACACTGTTATCCGGCAAGCCGAGCCAGAAACCATACTGCGTGTCGCCGCTGGCAAGCCCACGTTTAAATCTGTTGAGAGGTAATTCCATACTTGTTCCCGCTAAACGAAGTCGATGGTTATCTCACCCAAGGGTCCGTAGTCCGCCCGGACGTGGTCGCCGGCCTTCACGGCGACGGGACGCGTAAACGATCCGGACAACACAAGCTGTCCAGGCTCGAGACCGATGCCGTGCGCTGCAAATCGCTTGCACACCCAGCGTATGCCGTGAGCCGGATGATCCATGACCGCAGCGCCGAGCCCTGTTTCCTCGATCTCGCCGTTGAGATACAACATCGCGCCGGCCCAACGCAAATCGACCTCAGTCGGTCGCACCCGAACATCGCCGACGATGACCCCAGCGTTGGCCGCATTGTCGGCAATAGTGTCGAAGACGTTACGCGTATAACCGGTTTCCGGATCCGTGCGAAAACTTCGCGCCGCGATCAATTCCAATGCGGGTACGACGTAATCCGTCGCTCCCATCACCTGCCCTAAAGTGACATCCTCGCCCGCAAGCGGCTCTTTTAGAACGAAGGCGAACTCGACTTCCAGACGCGGATCGGTAAAGTTGGCCGCGACGATCTGGCCGCCGTTAGGGAACATCATGTCATCCAGCAACACGCCGAAATCCGGGGTATCGATATTCATGGCCATTTGCATAGCGCGCGAGGTCAGGCCGATTTTGTAACCGACGACGCTTCGGCCTTCGGCGCGTTTGCGCGCCATCCAGACTGCCTGGATCGCATAGGCGTCATGCATATCCATCTCGGGATAAGACTGCGTGAGCGCCGCGATCTGCACCCGAGTTTGTTCCGCGATGTGCAGTTTGTCCGCCGCGGCTTCGATTTGTTTACGGTTCAGCATTGTTTCGCTCAGCGTTAATGACGCAACTGTTCCCAAATACAAGTGTGTGGGTGTTACACCGGGAATACGGCGTTGAGCTGCCCGGTACCGGAACTGCCGAAGTAGGGTGTCACTATCTCAACCTTCCCAGCGTAGCGATCCCAATCCAACGCGCCGAGCAGCATCGCGGTATCGTGCATGAAACCTTCGCCATGACACTTCTCAGCATATTCAGGCAGCATATCGGTAAACGTTTTCCACTCACCGTTTTTCCACAATTCGACGACCTGGTGATCCATTTCTTCCAGGAACGGTGACCATACTTTATGCAGGTATTCGTCCGCCACGCCGTTCTGGGCGAAGCGATGAGACAGGGAACCCGAGGCGAAGATAGCGACCTTGCCACCGTAGTCCTGCTCGATTGCCTGGCGCACGGCCCGCCCCAATGTCGCGCTGTCGCGCAACTCGTGCACCATGCACAAGGCGGACACCGAGACGACCTTGAATGCCTTGTCTTCATTCATATAACGCATCGGCACGAGTGTCCCGTACTCGAGCGGCAGGCTCGTCGCATTATGCGCACGGGTGTGCACACCGGCACGAGTCGCGGCTGCGGCGATCAAATCTCCGAGAAGTGGATTGCCCGCGTAGTCGTAAGGCAGGTTCTTGATGAAGTGGGGTAGCTCGTTGCTGGTATAGAGTCCCTTAAAGTGAGGCGCGCTATTGATGTGGTAGCCAGAATTTACGAGCCAATGCGTATCGAACACAACGATCGTATCGACCCCAAGTGCCCGACAGCGTCGGGAAATTTCCCGGTGACCGGCGATCGCGGCGTCGCGGCAACCTTTGTGTGGACCGTCTTGCTCCGATAGATACATCGAAGGTACGTGCGTAATTTTAGCTGCAAAGGCTAATTCGCCCATTGATCGACTCTCCCTTACCGTCCGAGTAGCGGGACTGAATGGGTATCGTGGGCGACGCAGACATTTTTCGTTTCCATGTAGAAATCGAAGCTGTAATCGCCGCCATCTCGCCCGATGCCGCTCATTTTCATACCGCCGAACGGTGACGGTAGATTACGGTTGTTCTCGGAATTAAACCATAGCATTCCTGCCTCTACGCGATGCGCAAGACGCATAACGCGGCCACTATCCGACGTCCACACATAACCGGCCAGGCCGTAAGGCGTGTCATTTGCTATCGCGACTGCCTCGTCCTCGGTGTCGAACGAAATAGCGGTTAACACCGGACCGAAGATCTCTTCGCGTGCGACACGCATCGTGTTGTCGGCGCCGGTAAACAAAGTGGGCGTCACGTAATTTCCCGGGCCCAGATCGGCGCGGCGCTTGCCGCCGATTGCTATCACGGCGCCCTCTCCGCGCGCCGCGTCCATATAGCTCATAACCTTCTCACAATGGTCCGCGTGTATCAGAGGGCCTACCTCCGTGTTCGGATCGAGCGAGTGGCCAACTCTTAACGCCGCGACCCGCTCTTTTAAGGCGTGCAAGAAACGATCGCGAATGCCACTTTGCACCAACAGTCGCGAACTGGACGTGCAGCGTTGACCGTTGAGGCTATAGATCATGAACACAACGGCGTCCAAGGCGCGTTCGAAATCCGCATCGTCAAACACGATGACCGGGTTCTTGCCACCTAATTCGAAGTGCATTCTCTTCAACGTAGCCGCGCCTTGGCGCATGATATGGCTGCCGGTAACACCCTCTCCGACCAGTGCCACAGCTTTGATTGCAGGGTGCTCGGTAAGGCGCTTACCGGCTATATCACCGAAGCCATTGACGGTGTTCCACACGCCATTCGGGATCCCAGCTTCGGCGCTGATTTCGGCTAGGATCATTGCTGTCAAAGGGCTCAACTCGGCGGGCTTGTGAACGATAGTACAGCCGGCGGCCAAAGCCGGAGCGATTTTCCAGGTCGACAACATGAACGGCGTATTCCACGGGGTAATCACGCCCACAGGCCCGATCGGGCTGCGAATGGTGAAGTTCGTGTGCTGCCCCTGATGCAGCGACTGCCCGTTGCGCGCTTCCGGCGCCTTGTCAGCAAAAAAACGAAAATTCGCGGCACCGCGAACCGCTGCCTGCTGCATGAAACGGATCGGCTGACCGCAGTCCATGCTTTCCACCAGGGCGATTTCCTCGGCCCGCTTGACGACGAGATCGGCGAAATGATTCAACACCTTCTTGCGCTCCGCGCCATCGACGTCGCGCCATTCGGGGAATGCGGCTGCGGCAGCTGCACAGGCGGTGTCGACGTCGTCTTCACTACCGGCGACGACCGCACCGAT
>CAWLAW010000065.1:0-9453 GCA_963854885.1 Gammaproteobacteria bacterium
GATTTAGTCGAAGCGCTAGGGACCGGCAACCTTCTAGAACCTTTTGTTAGCCAGGTTGCGCTCGCCGGCTATATTCTTAATCGCGCATCCGGGGGTAAATTTCGCGATGAGGTGCTACAACAATGGTTGGCTGGAGCTGTGATTGTCGCCTTGGCCGATCAGGAATCACGTGAGGGCAACTTTTTCGACACCGACATAGCGCTCCGCGTCGAGTCTCGCGATTCCCGCTACCTGCTCACTGGAAAAAAATGCGTCGTGATAGATGGCTCCAGCGCAGATTATTTTCTTGTTACTGGGGTCGGGCCGGGCAGCGACGAGACAAAAAACCTGTTTTTGATCCCGGCTAAATTGGAGCGCTTGTCGATATCGAGTAATCGATCGTTTGATGGCCGAGATCTCGCGGATCTCGAATTCGACCACGTCGAGATCCCGCATACGTCGGGACTTGAATTCGAATTCGGATCATCGCGCGTGATCGATGATGCAAAATCACTATTTGCTTTGCTAATCGCATCCGAATCGCTGGGTATTATGAAAGCTATTTTGGCAATGACCTATCGGTACCTAAATGAACGCGAACAATTCGGGTCGAAGATTGGGTCGTTCCAAGCATTGCAGCATCGCATGGCAGAACTATTGCTTGCAGCCACGCGCGCTGAATCGCTAATTGCCATTGCTCGTCAACAAACCGACGAATGCGATTTAACCGTAGCGCGAGATAGTATCGCGGCAGCAAGTTTTCGTGGCACGACGGTCGGTGCCTTCATTGGTCAAGATGCGATTCAGTTGCATGGCGCGATCGGAATGACGGACGAATTCATTCTCGGTCATTATTTAAAACGACTCACTGCGAACGGTTTCTTAGCGGGCAACGCGGACGAACAATTGTCGCGTTTTATGCGGTTGCGTGGACTCGAGGCCTAGCTGATCCTTTGAGTTTTGCGTCGGGTCGCAAAACGTCTGATTTCCTTCCGATCAAATTCTAAGATTGGCTAGCGTCGCAAAAACCTAGGTCAATTAGATTATTTTCACCCGAATATCAGCTTGCGCGGCTCGCCGCGCGTCGCCGGCCGCCAGTAACTCCGCGCGATTATCGTCGTCTACGCGTGCGAAATTAGGCTTCCAGCTAGCGCTGTCATCCCACACTAACGCTGTATCAATGGTTGTACCAGGAACATCGCAGGTACTAAGCATCGCCAACGCCTGAGACATGATCAAACGTTGAGAGGTATTGTCATACGGTCGACCGCAGGGGTTACCGAGCGGAAAATCGGTAAATAAGTAGCGTGGCACGCCGCAATATTCGACGATATCTTTCGCTGAACCAATGACAATGGTTGAAATACCATTTTCTTCTAGCACTCTTGCAACCAGACTCACGGTCTGGTGGCAGACGGGTCACAACGGCACGAGCAGCGCAACGTCTACTTGGTCTTCTAAGCAAGATTTTAATACGGCCTGCGCATCGACGGCTGAGGTTTGGCGATGACTGTAACTCGTGGGGACGCCGTAGTAATGCGGGGCTAAGGAACCGACTGTTCCGGCCGCGACTTCGGCGGTAAGTTGTTGCGCCGGGAAATAGGAGTTGATGTCGTTCGTATGCGTCGCGTCTTTATCCCAAAAGAGATCGTCGGTAAAAAATCCGCTCGGCAGATTGTGTAAATTACCCTTATGAAAGCGCCGCTGTTTCTTGACGTAACTTGCATCTGGCATGCTGGTTGTGACGATCGTCACTTTCGATTCGTCGAGCGGTTTAGCCAATGGAGTGAATGGGACATCGTCGAAATGCGCCCAGACATAAGGTTTATCGTAGCCATGCGCGGCGTAATATTCACGCGTTCGCTGCATATAACCTACCGGTGTTGTATCGCCCATCAAGGTACTCCAAATTGACCGCCGAATCGGTTGCGCCTGAACGTTTAGTATCTAGAATTCATTAGATTGTATCCTGTCGCGCAGAGTTGCGACGAATTTTTCGCTCAATTTATTCGCGATCATATTCATCACCCCAGCGCTAAACTTGCCGAGCCGTCCAGCGATAGAAATGTCGGAGGAGTAACTGACTTCGCAACGCTGCTCGTCGAGCTTTGAAATCGTCAGCGAGCTGGTCGCCTTGATACGGCTAGCGCGGCCACCTTCGTCACCCTCGGTCACGTATTTCGAGTACTCGGGCGGTCGCTCCTCGAGCGTGGTGATCGTAACGTGAAATATTGTTTTTATCGCACCAACATGAATTTTTATTGCGGCGCGGTACTTATCCGGGCCGACTGTTTCGACGTCCTCGCATCCGGGTATACATGGGCCGATGTGTTCCGGGTTGGTAATAAAATCCCACACCACTTGCTGCGGTGCGTCGATTATAAAGTTGTTACTCAGTTTCATGTGCGATGAGTGCAGTCAATACCTGCTCCGGAGAAAGCGGTAGCGAACGAATTCGAACCCCAGTAGCGCTCGCCAACGCATTCGCTACGGCGGGCGCTACGCCGATGATGCACGGCTCGGCCATACCGCGAGCCCCCCACGGCGAATCGGGATCGGCGTTTTCTAATAAAATGCCGTGAATATTTGGCGGTGCATCTAGCGAGCCGCTAATTTTGTAATCCATTAATGTCGGGTTCACAACTTGGCCGTCGTCCCACACGAGTTCTTCTAGCAATGCGCCGCTAATTCCTTGGACAACGCCGCCGTAAATCTGCCCCAACGCACCATTCGGGTTTAATACCCGTCCGACGTCAGCTGCGTGCCAGGCTTGCAGGACTTCTATCTGACCCGTTAGCTCATCGACTTCTATTTGCACGGCAGTCGCGGCAAAGCCGTAGAACACCCCGCCGCCCATTCGAAAGCCGAGCGCACGGGTCGCCGCCGGATCGATCGTTTGCTCCTGCATGTACCACGCATGCTGTCCGATGATCGGTCCGCCGCCGACATAGAGTCCGCGTTGCGCGACATCGGCGAAGCTCAGTTCGACATCGGGTACGCCGCGCAATCCCACTTTGCCGCCCGGCCGTACTTCAACGTCGAGCGGTGAGCATTCGAGAATCTCGGCGGTTAAACCGGTGATTTTTTCCTTTACGACTAACGCCGCACGATGTACAGATTCGGATACCCCATGAGCGCCGCGGTCCGCTGATGTACCGTAATCGTATGCTGCGCCGTCGGTATCTGGCGCGACGATGTTTATTGATTCTAGTTCGACCCCAAGAGTTGCTGCGGCGACTTGCGCGAGCGCCGTGTCGCTACCTGTACCGATGTCGACGTAGCCCGTACACACTGTCAGTGTGCCATCTTCAGCGAGCCGAACGTTGGCACTCGAAGAAAACAGGCCGCTTTGCTGAACAATCGATGATATGCCAATCGCGCGTCGCTTTCCGGGTATTCCTGCGTCGCCTTCGGCCTCAACGAAGGCCGGATGCGCGCGAATTTCCTTCAAGCAATCAGCGATTCTGCAAACCGGAAGATGATGGCTACCCATATTCATGTCGCCCGATTGTTTCGCGTTTTTAATGCGCAACTCGATCGCATCGAGACCGAGTTGCGCCGCGATTTCATCGATCTGACTTTCGCCCGCAAACGTCGGTTGCATCACTCCGAAACCACGCATCGCGCCGGCTCGGAGTCGATTCGTATAGGCCGCGCGTCCGACGTTGCGCACATGAGGGATCCGGTAGGGGCCGGCAGCGAGCAACATACTAGCTTCCAACACGACCGGGCTAAAATCGGAATACGCACCGCCGTTTAAGACAACCTCCGTAGAGCGTGCGACCAACGTGCCATCTGCCATGGCGCCGGTTTTCATGCGGATTTTGGCGGCGTGGCGCGATCGCATTGAAATCATGTCTTCATCGCGTGGCAAGATCAGTTTCACCGGCCGCCGCGTTTTTAAGGCCAACGCGGCTGTAATCGGTTCGATGGTAATAAATTTTGCCCCAAAGCCGCCGCCAACTGCGGGCGCAATGCAGCGGACTTTAGACATGGGTAAGTCGAGCGCCAACGCTACGGCCATTTGCGTGCCGAATATTTGCTGAGTAGAAGACCAAATCGTGATCTTCCCCGTACCGTCGACTTCAGCGAGCGCGCCACAGGTTTCCATATAGACATGCTGTATCGCTGGTATATCAAAGCTGCCTTCGACGATAACATCGCAGTCATTCCAGACTTCGTCGACGTTACCGGTTTCGAGTTCGATATGGGCGACCATGTTGCCAGCACATGGGGATTCAACGACGCTCGCGTATTTTTCAAGGTCCTCGTGCAGGATAGGCGCGCCATCTGCGAGTGCCTCTTCGGCGTCGAACACCGTTGGCAGCTCTTCAAACTCGATATCGATTAGCCTGATCGCTTGTCGCGCTATCTCAAGCGACTCGGCTGCTACGGCCGCGACCGGCTCGCCGATGTAACGCACTTTATCTCGCGCCAGAATAGGCTCATCGCGAATCGTGTGACCGATTAATTTCGCCGGAACGTCTGCGGCTGTGAGCACCGCTTTTACCCCCGGTAATGCGAGCGCCGCAGTTGCGTCGTAGGACACTATCCGCGCATGCGCAAACGGGCTGCCCAATAACGCGGCATGCAACATTCGCGGACGATAGATGTCCTCCGTGTAGACAGCCGTGCCGGTCAATTTCGCGCGCGCCTCGATTTTCGGAACCGATTGACCGATTAGATCGTCAAGGTCGCTCACGCAATTCCCTCACTGGCAAGTTCGATGGCCTCGATGATTTTGATATAGCCCGTGCAACGACATAAGTTCCCACTTAAGGCTTCGCGAATTTCATCCCGGCTTGGGTGCGGGTTGGTGTCCAAAAGCGCTTTTGCGACGAGCACCATTCCAGACATGCAAAAACCGCACTGTGGAGCAGACACCTCGGCAAATGCTTCTTGGACCGGGTGGGTCTCGCCGGGCTCGGCCAATCCCTCAATTGTTGTAATGGCGAAGTCTGAGCAATCGATCGCAAGACTTAGACACGCGCGAGTGGGAACGCCATCGCGTAATACCGTGCAGGCACCACACACGCCTTGGTTGCACCCGCGTTTCGATCCGGTTAAGAACAGCTGATCGCGCAGCACGTCTAATAAGGTGTGTCCCGCAGGCGCTGAGAGTTCGACGGTTTCGCCGTTGATGTTCAGCGTAAATAGGTGCCCGGTTGTCATGCCTTAAACCTTAACCGGCGCGGCTAGCGCACGCGCGCTCGAGTAGCGGCGGCAGTAATCGCTTAACGAGTAAGCGCCGATAATCTGCTGTTCCGCGAACGTCATCGATTGGGTCACATGCGTCGGCTAAGGCTGCGGCCGCGTCGTTTATCGTTTCACTACCAAGCTCCGATCCAACTAGCATAGCGTCAACCGCCGGCACGTGAATTGGGGTTGCGGCGCAACCGCCAACCGCAACTCTCGCACTGGCGCAGGTACGGTTGTCGAAACTGCCGCAAAAAGCGAGTGAGGCGGTCGCGAAATCACCGTCGCAGCGGGCAATTTTTGTGTAGGCAGAGACGTTCATGAGTGGTTGCGATTTGAGGTGTACGGCGGTGACGATTTCACCTGCTTGCAATGCGGTGGTAAAAAAATCTTCGAAGAAATCGCTAGCCGCTATCCTTCGTTGGCCAGCCGAATTCGATAACTCGATCTCCGCATCTGCGGCGACCAGCGCGGTTGGATAATCGGCCGCCGGGTCGGCATGGGCGATAGACCCACCGATCGTCCCGACGGCGCGGATCGCCGGATGCCCGATTTCACCAGCAGCGAGCCGCACGACCTCAAATCCGCCGTCGAGCGCAGCGTAATTCGCCACCTCATGATGGCGGGTCATTGCGCCAATGCGAAACCCCTCACTGCTCGCAACGATACCTTTTAACGCGTCAATGCTGCGCAAGCTGACCAACGTTGTTGGGCTCAACAATTCGGCATTCATCATCGCCATTAATGTTGCGCCGCCGGCTAGGCAGCGCGCGTCCGGATCGTTAGCTAATAATGAGAACGCTTCTTCAAGAGTTTGGGGGCAGAAATAGTCCATCAAATCTGGATTGACGATCGGTAGAGCTTATTGACCGGATGATTCGCGCTTTCGCGGCAGCTCGGCAAAGTTACCAGCGCGCTGCTCTTTGTTTGCCGTCATGGCCTCACGAATTTCGTCGAGGTGCAGCATGCTCGCGTTCCAAGTTCCAATGTAGTCCAGTCCATCAGCGGTGCTGTGATCGCGTGCGTAGGTAATCATACGTTTACAGCCATATACGGCTAACGGCGCCTTCAATGCGATCTCGGCAGCGATATCCATCACCCCGTCGATCATGCTTGCGTGGTCTTTATAGACTCGATTAACGAGACCAACCGATTGCGCTTCTTGTGCGGGGACTCTTCGCCCGGTGTACGCCATTTCCCGAACAAAGCCTTCCGGAATTAACTTTACCAGTCGTGGAAATGTGCCGACGTCGGCTGTCATACCGATATTAGTTTCAAAGATGGTAAGAAATGCGTCTTCGGTGGCATAGCGCATGTCGCATGCGGTAACCAGATCGACGCCGCCGCCGATACAGCCTCCTTGAATTGCCACAAGTACCGGCATGCGACAGGTTTCTAAACAGCTAAAACTTTGCTGTAAACGCGTCACCGTGTCATAGAACCGCGCGCCGTGTTGGCGCTCGGCTAATTCGTCCGAGGCATCAGCGTCCAGGAGTGGATCGCCTTGCCCAAAAGCCGAGACATCGATTCCGGCGGTAAAGTGTGGCCCGGTAGAAGAAATTACGATCACACGCGCTTTAGCATTCGCGTCGATATCGTCGATGATCCTGGGCAGCTCATCCCAGAACGTGGGGTTCATACTGTTGCGTTTATCTGGCCGATTCAGGATGACGTGCGCAATCCCATTAGAGATTTCGACTTTAAAACATTCGTACATGGTGTTTGTCCTAGTAACGTAATTGACGCCGTAAAAACAGGCACGCGACTTGATCCGATCTCAACGTCACGTAATCAGACGTCCAACTAACTATTGTACGCTCTGCACGCGTCACGTTGAAAACGAAGACTATATCGACGCCAACTTAGCCGATAAATGAAACCACCCGATCGCAAAGCCCACTGTGAGGATCGATGAATTCCTTGATAACGCTAAAGTGATCGGTCTGCGCTTGTTCGACATACTTGCCGTCTAAACCGGCGTCGTTCCACGCTTGTATGAATTCCGCCGATTGACGACGGAATTCGTCGGATTCGTTCGCGCCGACTTCTGCAACAAGCGGCCCGGCGTGTCGCGGAATATTGAACAACGGGCTTTCCCGTTGAATGACGTCTTCGGTTAATTGTAATGCTGCCTGCACGAACGAAAAGCGTAGCGGGGACAAATCGTAGAGACCGCTGATCGGGTATGCGCCTTTCACAGTGTCGGTCGGTAGGCCGTAAGCGTTCGCCCAGTCAGTGCATAGGGTTCGCGCTGCAAGATGGCCGCCGGCGGAATGGCCGGACACATAAATTCGATCGCGATCGCCGTTGAAGTTAAATTCTGTCTTTTTAGCCCACGCCACAGCAGCGCGCATTTGGCGGGTAATTTCCGGGATTGTGACGTTCGGGCATAATGCGTAGTTCGGCACGATCACGGTAATCCCGCGTGCAACTAAGCCGCGCGCGACATAGCTAAATTCTTTCGAACTCATGCGTTTCCAATAACCACCGTGGATAAAAACCAGAATCGGTGCGTCGGCGTTCTGCGCCGGGAAGACGTCTAAATTTTCTTCGACGGTCGGTCCGAATCGAATATCGAGATGACAATCGAGTTCAGCTCTCGCGGCCGCGCTTTCGCGGGCGTAAAACTCGAAATAGGCGCTTGGGTCGCCGATCACTTTTGCTAGATCATATTGTCGATCGATGTCGTCTTGGGTCGCAAATTCTCGATACAACACGGTTGGTTCCTACTGGCTTAGCTTGCTCGAATGACGAGATTGGCCACAGAATACCCTTCGAATGCTCGCTGCACCACCAGCGTGTAAATCGGCGCGAGCCTGTAGCGACTGTCTGTGCGGTGGCCAATTCTTGTACTCGATCGACTGACCGGAAATCTTGTAAACTGCTGCAGGTACTGACAGTTCTGGAGTTCGAAGATGGCCGCAATGCAAACAGATTATTTTCATCCGCGTCGCCTCGGACATGTCAATCTATGGGTAGAAGATCTCGCTCGTTCGGAACAATTTTATAGCGAGCAATGCGGGTTAACCGTTGAATTTACTGAGCCCGATTTGATTGCGACGTTTCTCGGCACCGGTCAAACGCCGCACGACCTGGGGATGATCCAAACGACGAACGGAATCGATCGTTTTGGTCGTGATGGCATCCTGCAACTTCCAGGATCGATTGGCCGTGACGTCGGATTAAACCATCTTGCGTGGGAGCTTGAAAACGAAGTCGATTTAGTCGCAGGGTACAAACACCTGTGCGAAAACGAGATTGCCATCGACATGACGGTGGATCACCAGGTGGCACACAGCCTGTACATGTTTGACCCCGACGGAAATTACAATGAATTCTATTGCGATACTGTGCAAAATTGGCGCGAGGTACTGCATGGTGAGATGGATCTACTCACCAGTGCTTGGGACCCTTTAGCGGATCCGCCATTTGCTGAAGGACGTTACGAGAAGCACCCCGAGCTGCGCACGATAGAGGACGCGCCTTTGCATCCGCGGCGCGTAACCCACGCGGTTATTAGTTCTGCGAACGTCGATCGATTAGTCGAGTTTTATACGCAAATTGCCGGACTCGTCGTCGTAGCGCAAGACTGCGGTGCGGTGTATCTCTCCGGTTCTCACGAATTGTATTCTCACAATTTGGTGCTCGTGCCCGGCGATGCTCCGGGCTATGGCCATGCCAGTTTCGAGCTCGGTGACGAAGCTGCCCTCGAAACGGCCATTGCGGATCTTGGTCGGCGCAATGTGGAAATCGCAGATCTCGTTGATCTACCGTGGAAGCGATCATTGTTCTTAGCCGACCCGGATGGATTATTGAGCGAGTGGACTGTCCGTCGGGACGCGCCACTAGATCTGCATGCGCGTGGCGCTGTGACACTGCTGCGCGCGGCTTGAGTAGCGCAAGAATTTTCTGCTAAACCAAAGAGCACAATCGATGTCGAAATTAACAGCAGCCGTCGCGGGTGGCGGCATTGGTGGTCTTGCAACTGCAGCGGCGTTGGCCCAAAGAGGTTGGGCCGTGACCGTCTACGAACGTCAGGAAGAACTGCGCGCGGTTGGCGCGGGGATCTACATTTGGGAAAATGGTTTGCGCGTGCTCGAAGCGATTGGTGCGTTTGATCAGGCAACGCAAAATGCGTTTCATGGAACCCACTTTGAGCAGCGCGATAACAACGGTGGGATTATCGACTCGGCGCCGATCGCCGGCGGTAATCGCTTGTTAACCGTACCGCGCAGTCAGTTGCTCGCGGCCCTCGCCGAGGCGTGCAAAAAGGCCGGT
>CAWLAW010000066.1:0-9452 GCA_963854885.1 Gammaproteobacteria bacterium
TTGTGATGTTGGAAGTAGAACGTCGATGAGAGCAGTCCGCGTAATCGATCGAAATCTTTATCGTTGTAGGCTTGCACGAAGTCCGCGGCGAGCGATTCTAAATTATTGTCCGACATCTGGTTTTCCTCCGGTGCGCCCGATCCCGGTGCACGTGTAGTAAGTTGCTTATTTCGGTATTTTTTATTGTGAACCGCACTATGCCAGCGCCATTCTATTACAACGCGAGATTTAATAACTCCTAGCGAGGCCGTTCCGTGTCTTGTTCGAAATGGAGATGTCCAAATTCAATAATCAACAACGCATCGACCTCTCCGGAGACACGGACCGGAGGGCGGTTAGCTATTTTGTCCGGCTGTCGAGAATCAATCTCTGAGTCCGGTTTTTGATTTCACCGCGGGGAAAGCCAGGATAAATTGCGCGCGCGGGTTCTCGCGTTAGGGCTCGATTTCAATGTCGCGTTATTTATGGCAAGTTATCACCTAATACCTGACCTTAAGAAAGAGACTTTTTATGAAACTTGCACTGTATTTACCGAACTTCAGAGATAAAATCACGGTCGACGAAATCGACGATCTGGCGAGCGTCGCCGAGGAGCTCGATTTTGATTCCTTGTGGACGCTTGATCGTATCGTGGTTCCGGAATCTTCGGACCGCCAGGAGTTGCAAAAATCCTTCGGAACAATGAAGGAGTTTCCAACTGCATTACCAGTGAGCTCGCGTGGCGAATACCTTCAGGGTTTACCACTGATTCCATACCTCGCGGCGATCACTAAAAAAATTCGTCTTGGGGTGAGTATCATCGTTACGCCATTTCGCGCACCGACTGTCATGGCGGCCGAAATCGCGACCTGGGATCATTTATCGCGAGGCCGAATCAATGTCGGGGTCGGCGCCGGTTGGATGCCGGAAGAATTTCAGGCAGCAGGGGCGGCGCACATCTATAAGAAGCGCAACAAGCACGTTCGCGAGACGATCGAAGTGATGCAGGGGATCTGGGGCAACGATCTTTTTGAGTATGACGGTGAGTTCTCGTCTTTCGAGAAATGTGGCTTCGGTGCGAAACCGGTACAAAAACCACGTCCCCCAATGTATTTCTCCGGCCTGGTAAATCCCGAAATGTCGGCGAAACGAGTCGCGAAATATGGTTTAGATGGTTGGATCGGGATCATGGATACACCAGAGGCGATCGCCGAATGGCGTAGCGCTATTCACGAGGAACTGGACAAAATCGGCAGCGGTGATGTGATCAACACGCTCGAATTCTCTAGCATGATGCCGTTTGAAATTACTAAGGATGCGACCGACCAAACCCCGGCTGGGAAACTTACTCCGACGATGGTCGGTACGGTCGCGCAAATCACCGACAATTTAGGCAGGTACAAAGAAGCTGGAATGACGATGCCCATGCTGTGGCCGCCATTCAGCGGAACGCCAACTGCGAAAACGATCGATGATATGCGCTGCTTGAAAGAAGATATTATGCCGAAAATCAGTTAGCTAATGGATAAGGACGGAGGGAGGTTAGATCTGGCGCCGGGTCGATAAATTCTTCCTTCGTTCCCGTTCTGATCGATTTATGGCGCTTCTATTTTCCTGCAATCATATCGCGGGATTTTCCTGGAGGAAAGATCGTTGTCTTACGAAACATTAACCTTAGAAATAAATGATGGTGTGGGCATACTAACGCTCAATCGGCCCGAGCAAATGAATGCGTTAAACGGCCAGATGGCACAGGACCTTTTTGACGCCGCGATCGTGTGCGATACGCGCCCTGAAATTCGAGCGGTACTGATAACGGGCGCCGGGAAAATGTTTTCCGCCGGCGGCGATTTGAAAGAATTTTTGGCTGCCGGCGATGATGTGCCAGCATTTGTGACGCGCATGGCGACTGTCTTACACACCGCAATCGCGCGCTTGAATCGGATGGATGCACCGGTCGTTATGGCGATCAACGGCACGGCAGGAGGTGGGGGATTTAGTTTTGCATTGTCAGGCGATTACTCATTCGCGTCGACATCCGCGAAATTTGTATCAGCTTATACCGCATCCGGGCTTAGTCCAGATGCGAGCTCCACCTATTTTCTCGCCAAACATGTCGGACTTTACCGTGCGAAGGAACTCGTACTAACTAATCGCGTGCTCGATGCAAATGAGGCGCTCGATTGGGGGATCGTGAATAAAGTTGTTGAGCCGGACCAGTTAATGAACGAAGCGATGGCGATGGCGAGGCAGTTTGCGAAAGGGCCAACAAAGGCCTACGGACAGGCAAAACATCTGTTACACACTGCATTTTCTGAATCGATGGAAACGCAACTAGAATTTGAAAGCCAGGGTATCGCCTCGATGATGCGCACCCGCGACGCGCGCAATGCAATGGAGTCGTTCGTTAATAAACGCAAACCCGAATTCTCAGGGGAATAATTGAGAATAAATTATTTCACCGGGACAACCCGTCTAGAGGTTTAATCGGTTGTATTAGTGGAGCCACGGCGCACATAGAACGACGTCCTGCTGGCGGTTAAATACCTTGTTTCTCATGCTTCGCGCAAGAATACGCCAGGCCGCGCGTTGCGTTAATCGTGTGATTTGAGGAACGCTGATACACATTCGAGGTATTTGTCGGCCTCTTCAATATGAGCGACGTGAGCTGATTCTTCAAATATCTGCAGCGACGATCCCGAAATACCAGCACGCAGCGTTTCAGCGCAGCGCGGACCCAGCTCGTCGTGCCTACCGCAGGTAATCAAAACGGGAGTTGATATTTTGTGTAACTCCGCCGTGCGATCCCAGTAGCGTAAGTTGCCTATCGTTGTGAATTCGTTAGGACCATTGATAGCGCCATACACCGGCGTGTGATGGAGATTTTCCACGGTTCGCAGCAGGCAATCCGGCCATTCTTCTAGTCTGCACAGATGCCGTTGATAGAATACTTCTTCTGCCGCGACATAATCCGGATGCTCAAACTCGCCGCGGTCGCCGTAATCTTTTAGCGCAATTCGATGTGCCTCAGGCAATTCGTCTATCAGTCGTTCGCATTCGGCCGAGAATTGCGGAATCGACGCAGAAGTCGAGGCGAGCACGACGCTCGCCAGGTCGGGCGGTTCGCGCAATAAATATTCCAAGCCGAGCCAACCGCCCCAAGATTGGCCGAGCAGATGGCAACGTTCAATGCCGAGGAGGTTGCGAACTTCATGCACCTCGTCGGCAAAGCGTTCGATTGTCCAAAGCGACGGGTTTTCTGGAATATCCGATTTGCCGCAACCGAGCTGGTCATAAAATACAACTGGTCGGTCGTCACCAAGTGCCGCTAACGGTTCTAAATAATCGGATCCGGCGCCCGGACCGCCGTGGAGGAGGAGTAAAGGCAAGCCGGAACCCCCACCTACTGTATTGGTCCATACCTGATGTCCATTACGTAGGCTTAGCATTGACTCCATTGTTTGCTCCGATTCAGGAATTCACTACTGTTCAAGGTAAGCACGTGCGCTTAAAAGCTCGGGGCGTTCGGAATCGGCGTTTTCGCAAGTCTCTATTAAACGCGAATAGTAGGCACGGGCGAGCTCACTGTTTCCAATCGCCTGCGCGGCACGTCCAGCACCGTAAAGACCGCGGAACCGTCCGGGTTCCTTCTCGACCGCCTGTCGAAAGGCACTCAACGCCTCGTCCGGGCGTTCCAATATTAGCAATAGCTCCCCAAGCTGTTCGCCGGCCGGCGCTAGCGGGCCGGGAGAAATCGCGGATTTTTCGGTGGCGTTCGCAAGCTCAACGGCTTTCTGCATGGTGCTCACGGCGGCTTCCTGATTGCCGCGCGCATGTTCGAGCCATGCTTCAGCAATCGACCGTTGAACTGCAACTTGCCCGGCCCAATAGGCGTTTTTTTGTAATTTCTTTTCCGTCGCCTTTAGACTTTCAACGGCGGTCGTTGCACCCTCAATATCTTTAGTACGCGCAGCACCAATCCCGTGGGCGAAATCGACAATAGCATCGACGAACGGGGCAGGGGATTTCACTGCAGGCACTTGGGTTGCTGCGGTCCAGTCACCACGCTCCAGCGCGAAACGAGTGGGCACGGCTGCTGCAGCGAAAGCGCCGGCAACAATGTATCGATCGTTACTTGCTACCTGAGCAAAAACTTCAGAAGTACGCGCGAGTGTCGTTGCGGCCGCGGCGTCCTGACCGGTCTGCAAGTACGCATAGGCCATATAGTCGATGGCATGAAGTGCTTCCGCAGGTGAGCCCGCGGCCATTGCAGCATCGGCCGAACGCAAATTCGTATCGATGGATTCCTGCCAGTAGCCTAATCGCGTGAACGTGTGCGACGGCATATGCAGTGCATGCGGCGCTGCGGGTGCAATGCCAGCATATTGTCGCGCTGCCGAAAGCGCATGTTTAGCCAAAGACGGCGCGTCATAACTATGGATGATGTAATGCGCGATCCCGGGATGGTTCGGTTGCGCTTCGAATTCGGCTTCGAGTATTTTCGCCGCTCGTTTCGGTTGGGCGTAGGTTTTATCAGTGAGGTCCGCAGTCCCGTTAAGAGCCATGGCGAAGAATATCGCGGCTTCGCTATCATCGGGATTACGCTCTACGAGCTGTTCCATTGCTTTTTCGAACGCCACAGCGCGAGCATGATCGTCAGTCGTCTCATAGTTCTCATAGAGCAAACCCACGGCGTCGATGTAGTCGCGTTCGCGCACGTCTCCCGTGGGGAGTTTGCGCGCCCGCGAAACCGCTTCTTCACCTGGTTTCAATAGCTCTTTCGCGCGGTTATTTCCTAACGGGTTACCCCAATGCGCCATCGCTTTGCCCCATTCCGCCATCGCACATTTCGGATCGTGCGTCAGCACTTCGGAAAATGTGTCTATTGCCGCAGCGAACCAAAATGAATGCAAGAGCGCAACGCCACGGTTGAACGTTGTTTGTATTTCGGCCGAACAACTGTTCTTAAAGCTAACCGAGCCAACGGCAGTTTCATCTAGCGGTAGCGCTTGTTTCGGATCCGGTTCATGTGCAACAAGTAACGGCGCAGTGCCGAGCAATGCGCTAAGCATTAGCGCAGTAAGTGTTCGTTTGTATCGCATCGTTTTCTCTCCGCAAACTAGGTTTGCTTTTAGGCTCTGACCACAACTTCCGATCAGTCATGAATATTTAGTTATCCCGACCTCAGCTGATCCGAAATCAGTCGGTTGGATTCATTGCACTGCGTTTGTAGCATCCCGAAAGCTACGAGCGCGCCTATCCAACACGCTGGCAGTCAAGCGAGTTGCCGCAAATCCACTATCTTGTAATATTCGAATTGATTGATCCGAAAAAATACGATGCGGTGCGCGACAGTAGGTTACGACTTCTCGACCTATTCACAATTCCGCGAGCTTTGTAAGGATTCTATCGCATGAGATTTACTGCCGACATTGTACTGGTATTCCAGTGGATCGTGGGCCAGAGTAGCAAGCGGAATGCGAATTACTGTTGAAACATTAATATTTCTTAAACGTTCAGACGATATTGACATCGCTCAACGGTCGAAAATCTGAACTATCAAGGGGACCAACCTATGGATCACGCAATCGCAGACAGCATCTACGCGGACTTTGCCAAGTACTTAAATTCTGGAGATATGGAAGGCTTGATAGGTTTGTACGAGCCCGATGCCGTGTTTGTACGCGGCCCCGGCGATCACGTTTCCGGCCACGCGGATATACGTACCGCGTTGCAAGGGTTCATGGACCTTAAGGGCGAGATTTCTTTCAAGACACGCCACGCTGTGCAGCACGACGATATCGCTTTGTTAAGTAACGAATACACGCTGAAAGGTACGGACGCGGACGGTAAGCCTTTTACAGTAACGGGCAAAACCTCCGAAGTACTTCGCCGTCAGCCGGACGGACGTTGGTTATATATTATTGACCACCCGTCCGGTGCAGAGGACTCGGTCTGAAACCCAAGCGTCTTAGTCCACAAGCTAGCAAACAAAAGGGTACTGACCCCTTTTATTACACGGCGATCGCCGGGTCTACAGTAAGGCGTGTAAAACTTTCGACATAGTCCATCAAACTGTCGCTAGCATTCGCTGCGCCTTTGGGGTCGCCGCCCGCGACTTGCTCCGCCAGGTCTGCGTGTAGTCGGGCGATCAAAGGCATGTCCCCGGCTTGCTTGTAGTGAACGTACCAGAACCTGCGCGACAGTCCTTGCATCGCTTGGATTGCTCGCGCGGCGAATTCATTATGTGAGGCTTCGGCGATGAGAATATTCAACTCGTTGTCGTGACGCATGAATTTAATATCGTCGTTCTTGAGCGCGGCTTGCTTCATGCCCTTTGCGATACGTCGAAAGGCTTTACGCTCTTCATCGGTGCTGCGAAGCGCAGCGGTTCGCGCCATCAGGCGCTCTAGTTCGCGGCGTACTTCTAGTGCGAGCAATTGCTTGCTCGGGTTGATTTCGGTTACCAGGATGCCTTTGCGCGGAAGAATCAATACTAAACCTTCACGGGCTAGTCGATGTAGTGCTTCGCGTATTGGGGTTCGGCCAATTTCCAGACGCTCGCCCAACTCTAGCTCCGATAATACGGCGCCGGGTTGAAGTCGGAGGGTGGCGATCATTTCCTCCAGTAAACTATAGGCTTTGTCAGTAAGACTTTCGCGCATACTAATTATTTTTTTGCGCGGTCGCCAGCTTCCGGAAATATCCACATGGCGAGCACCATGAACACGCTGAGAAACAACGCGACGTTTGCCACGTGGGACTGGCCGAGATCCGATTCGTAATGATAGAAAATTGCTCCAACTAACAAAGTGAGAATCGATACAATTATTTTGATATGTGTCGGCATAATGTCGTTACCTGTATTCGCTCGATCAGACTTCAGGAATCATCGGTTCGGCTGCGGCAATATCCGGTCGTACCGGTTGCCCACGTAAATCTTTCTTCAAATGTTTGTCGTTATATCCATTAAACACATGACCTAAAAAGCCACGGTCTAGATCAGAGGTGCCAAAAATCCAGTCGGCAACAGGGAACGTGAGATTCATATTTCGTTCCATCATTAATCGTGAATTATGGTGCGCGGTGTGATGCCGTCGAATTGTATTTACTAAAGGTACATTGCGTACGAACCGGCCTTCCTCGGCATGACAACAAAAATGCATGAACTCGTAAATTAAGTACACGCTGGTCGTCGTTGAAATGAAGAGCCAGGCGATATTAGGCGTGAGCACAAAAAAGCAAAACGCCGCGCCGGGTATTGAAATGAGTGTCAATACGACCAGTGCGTAGGGCGGAAAAACAGTCACGCGCCAGTCTTTGTGATCGCGAAAGCGCATTTCGCTATCGGTAAAAAATTGATGGTGTTGCAGCGTATGGCGATTATAAATCGCGCGCAGTCCTTTCGATTTTTGTGGCCGATGCATCACGTGGAGATGTAAAAACCATTCAAAGATATTAATGCCCAGTAAGAACGCGGGCACCATCATCCATTCCCACCATTGAACGTTGTTTAGATGCTGCGCGTATAGCCACAAGGCGATTAGTCCAATCGTGTAAATAACCACAACGTGGACCGGGCCATTGTACCAATTTGATAGACGGTGCCGATATTCCTGGCGGTAAGCTTTTTGTCGTTCTTGCATCATTGTCTATTTCCTCGAATTGAACTCTGAGATGGGAAATGTTGCAGGGCAATCGGCGACCTGAAAGTTGGCACAACTAGCGTAATCCGTACCATAAAGAAGTCTGTAATATATTACAAATATGTTTTAGTATCGTTCGCGATCGTGCTGCCTGACCGAGGGAGTGGTTTACGATGCGTGTACCGAGAACGGTATCGCTCTCACCAATAGTGAAGACGCTACTGTCGACAAGAGGACCGCAGAACCGCGGTCTGCTATCGCGCCTTAGTCGGGACATCGCTATTCGATGTTATATAGATCTAGCAACCCGTCTGACCAGCTAGACGATCCGGCAAATTAAAATCTGCCTTGGGGTGTTCAATGAAAGAGAGTCTACGACCGGGATTAGAAGCTACCCATACGTTTCGCGTGACCGATAAGAAGTTAGTCCGGGCACTCTATCCTGAATCGCCTGAGTTTCTTGCAATGCCCGATGTCTTCGCCACGGGGTTTATGGTCGGCTTTGTTGAATGGGCGTGCTTAGTCGCTCTGAATCCGCATCTGGATTGGCCCAACGAACAGTCCGTGGGAACCCATATCAACCTCAGTCATAGCGCGGCTACCCCGTCGGGGATGGAAGTTACGGCGCATGTAAAGCTCGTGGAAATTGACGGTCGTAGACTGGTATTTGAAGTTGAAGCTCACGACCAGATTGATCAAATCTGTCGTGGCACGCATGAGCGCTACGTGATTGATAAGAAGCGGTTTGATTCAAAGGTAGAGCTGAAGGCTGGCACTCTAAGCAGCCTGTAAATTAATTGAACGGAAGACATTTGGAATCTGCTAACCAACCCCAAATAATTCGCCTCGTCGACTCTAGCGTCTGTGACAATCTAGCCGGCTTTATTCGCGGATTTAGATAACGCGTCCTCTACATCACTACTGCTCAGCGTCCAGTCGTTATCAAGATTGGCAATCACAGATGTCACGAACGCCTCGACCTCGGCGCGCGCCTTGTCGGCGTCTTGTAGGTGATCGACCAAGATAGCCAGGGCCAATTGAGACGGCGCGCTGCCTTCATAGCTCCACTCGAATCCTTTATCGTCGAAAATTTCGATATCGAACCGCTCGTCGAGCGGCGCATCATCCACGGTTACGACGATGCCATCTATGGTTCGCATTCCGCTGTATTGTTTCATTCAATTTGCCTCGGATTCGTAACCAAGTTGGTCTATTTGAAATATACCATAGGGTTGTTTGATGGTTCGTCAGTGAACTACTACGTCTAAAATCCAAAATTTCTACCGGCGCTTCCCGCACGGGACGCTGCCTATATTTATCCGATCGGAACTTAATGCGTCAGTGACAACCTACCTAATCATGCGATTCAACAAAGTTGAAATAACAAATGCCAAGGATAAACGCGTTGCGAGTACGCAGTTGCCCCGGTTCGGTGTTGCAGTGGCGATATTCATCGCATGTCTGAACGTCATCTCAACGGCGCAAGCAAATTCACCCGACTGGGATGAGTACGATGGCCTACTAAAAACCTATGTCGTGAGCGGCACAACAGCAGGAGTAGCACTTAATCAAGTTGACTACGGTCGTCTCGCACAAGATCCCGCGTTCTCCCAGCAAGTTCAAAACCTCGCGAACTTCCGGACTCACGAGCTCCAAGATCGTGACGAAACCCTGGCGTTCTACATCAACGCCTACAACATCTTGGCACTAAAAATCGTGATCGAAAATTTACCCCTCGAGAGCATTAAAGATGTGGGTAATTTCTTCCGTCCCGTTTGGAAACGCGAGGCAGGCGTCATCGGTGGTAAGCCCGTAAGTCTGCATGAG